>JBDSZO010000028.1:0-1874 GCA_039925105.1 Terrimesophilobacter sp.
GGCACGCAGCGAGCAAGCCGGTTGGCGTGTGCGGCGAAGCCGCGGCAGACCCACTGCTCGCCGTTGTGCTGGTCGGGCTCGGGGCGACTTCGCTCTCCATGACCCCGGCAGCGCTCGCCGGCGTGCGGGCGGAGCTGCTGAAGCACACCCGTGCGGATGCCGAAAAACTCGCCGCCGCAGCATTGCAGGCACCGTCTGCAGCCGCGGCGAAGAAAGCGGTCGAAAACGCACTCTCGGCCGAGGGTGCGGCATGACCGCGCGCCACTAGCCAGCACAACGACCACTACGCAGCACAACCCATCTCCACCACAACCCATCCCCACCCCAAACAAAGGAAATGTCATGACGACGACGTCCACTGCACCACCACCGACATCGGCGGCCAATACGGCCAAAGTCGGCGTTCAGAGATTCGGTACCTTCCTCAGTGGCATGATCATGCCGAACATTGCGGCGTTCATCGCCTGGGGCCTGATCACCGCGCTATTCATTAAGACTGGGTGGACACCGGTTGCACAGCTTGGAGGGTTCCCGAGTGCCGATGGCACCGAGAACGTGGGCCTCGTCGGCCCGATGATCACCTACCTGCTCCCGTTGCTCATTGCCAACACCGGTGGGCGCCTCATCTACGGCGTTCGAGGTGGTGTGGTGGGAACGATCGCGACAGTCGGTGTCATTGTCGGCACCAATATTCCGATGTTCCTCGGCGCCATGATCATGGGGCCACTCACCGCATGGCTGCTCAAGTCCATTGAGAAGTTGTGGATCGGCAAAATCAAACCGGGCTTCGAAATGCTCGTCGACAACTTCACTGCCGGAATCCTGGCTGCCGGAATGGCCGTTGTCGGATTCTTCGGATTTGGACCAATCATCGAAGGAGTCAGCAACGCATTGGAAGGCGCCGTCAACTGGCTGGTTTCGCTCGGCCTTCTGCCACTGCTGTCGATCCTGGTTGAGCCCGGAAAAGTGTTGTTCCTGAACAACGCGATCAACCACGGCGTGTTCACGCCAATCGGAACGCAACAGGCAACGGAAACCGGAAAGTCCATCCTGTTCCTGGTCGAGGCGAACCCCGGCCCCGGTCTTGGACTGCTGCTCGCGTTTGCCGTCTTCGGGATCGGTCTTGCCCGCGCAAGTGCACCAGGTGCAATTGTCATCCAGTTCCTCGGTGGTATCCACGAAATCTACTTCCCGTACGTGCTGATGAAGCCGATCCTGATCGTCGCGATGATCGGTGGTGGAATGACCGGTGTTGCCACCAACGTCGCGTTCAACAGTGGTCTTCGAGCGCCAGCGTCACCGGGCAGTATCTTCGCCGTGCTACTTCAAACAGCGAACGATAGCTTCCTGGGCGTAATCCTCTCCGTCATCCTGTCTGCGACCGTCACCTTCGTGATTGCCTCCGTCATCCTGCGGGCAAGCCGCAAGCGCGACCTCGCCAACGGTGGGGGAGACCTCGGCGCAGCTGTAGCCCAGACCGAAGCGAACAAGGGCAAGAGCTCTTCTGTGCTCGGCAACTTGACGGGAACCGCAACCGCAACCGCAACGCGGATCCAGAACGTCGTGTTCGCTTGCGACGCCGGAATGGGTTCCAGTGCCATGGGCGCTTCCGTGCTTCGCAAGAAGATTGGCAATGCCGGGATTGAGGGAATCACCGTCACGAACAAGGCGATCGCAAACCTTGACGGATCGGAGGATCTGGTGATCACCCACCAGGATCTCACCGAACGGGCGAAGGCTCAGAACTCGACCGCGGTGCACGTCTCAGTCGACAATTTCATGAACAGCCCGAAATATGACGAGGTTGTCGGATTATTGTCATCACAGGCTGCTAGTAAGTAGAAGAAAGCAAAGGAGCTCCCCATGTCACAGGT
>JBDSZO010000029.1:0-3191 GCA_039925105.1 Terrimesophilobacter sp.
CCCACCTTTGCCCTGGCCGCCGCCACCGGTGCCCTCGGTGTCGCCGTCGGATTCATCCCCCTCCTCGGAACTGCCCTACACCTGTCGTTATTCGCCAGCATGGCGGCGGTGACCATCCTGGCGGTTACCTCCGCCGCCATCCAACCTTTGATCGGGCGACTCAGAGACAACGGCCGCATCACCCCACGCTGTGGCATGACCACCGGACTTGCCCTGATCGCCGTCGGTATCGTCCTCCTCGCCACCGTCGCGCTGCCGGTGACCCTCTACCTGGCCGCGGTAATTCTCGGTCTCGGGATCGGAATCACAACCCCGCTGGGCTTCGCCCACTTGGCGACCACCACCCCACCCGAACGGATGGGTCGCACCATGGGTAACGCCGAACTCGGTCGTGAAGTCGGCGACGCCGGCGGCCCATTACTGGTTGGCGGAATCGCAACCGCTGTCAGCCTCACCGCAGGACTCGGTGCACTCGCCCTGGTTGTTGGAGGGGCAGCGATTATCTGCGGCAGCGCGTTGCGGGACCGCCAAGGCACAACGGGGGGAGACGCAAACGCACGATGAAGCATTTGCCGCCGCACGCGCGAAACACTGCCCGTTCCATGTGCTAATTCATGTGCTACCGACCCTGCAAGTCCGTGAACCCGGATGATGTTCTCCACACGCCAACCACGTCAGATTGTTGATTTCACGGGCTAAAACGCGCCCGTGGGCCCCCACGCGATCCCGGGTACCGGACAGTTCGAATCCCCCATTCTCCGCCACAGAAAATTGGGGCTCGCCGGTGCGGTGGGTTCCAATTTATGTCGCGTTCCACCGTCGGTTGAGCAGCGCGCCCGTGAATGTTCCGGTTTGTCACCGCCGGGCTTGCTCAAGGCGGCCGGATGACAACAAACAGGAACAATCGTGCCGCGGAATCTGCCCGCATCGAGTCCACGCGCGGGTCGCGTGTGACCTGCAGCACAGGGTGCGCGGCACACTACGGCTAACGTTGAGACATGACTTCCGCGACATCCTTCGTACCAAAATCCGGCACCATCACCATGTTCAGCACCACCTGGTGCGGGTACTGCTCGCGCCTGAAGAGCCAGCTGACTAAAGACGGCATCGCATACACCGAGATCAACATTGAGAATGTGCCCGGCACCGCCGAACTGGTCGCCTCCCTCAACGGCGGCAACCAGACCGTGCCCACCGTGCTGTTCTCGGACGGCAGCGCCGCCACCAACCCGTCGCTCGCCGAAGTCAAAAAGCGCCTCGGCTGAACGCAGAACCCGCGTTAGCGCCGCAGGAGCGTACCGAAAATGCCCTTCACAACAGTGTTCACAATCGATTTACCCTGACGTGAACTGAGGAAGTCGCCGACCGGGTTCGACTCTTTCGTCGTTCGACTTCGCGAGGTAGTGGTTTTGCGAGTTGACGTTGTGCGGTTCGGCGTCTTCGGTTGTGAACGCTCCCACTCCTTGCGCATCCGCTCAGCATCCTTCTGCGCCTGCTCCGCCTCCTCCTGCGCCGCCTCGGCAGCGGTTGCCGCCGCCAACTTTTTGGCAAGGATCTCGCGGGCCGACTCCGGGTCGACCGCTGTGCCGTACTTCGCCTGAAGGGGTGATGAGGCGACCGCCGCGTGAACGTCTTCGGCCGGCGACGGATTCATCGAACCCTGCGGCGCACGCATTCGCGTCCAAGCGACAGGGGTCGGTGCGCCCTTCTCGCCCATCACGGTCACGATTGCCTCACCGGTCGCCAACTGGGTCAACACCTCGCCGAGGTCATAGTCCGAGGTCGGGTAAGTGGACACGGTCGCCCGCAATGCTTTCGCAGCATCCGGGGTGTGCGCGCGAAGCTGGTGCTGGATGCGCGAGCCGAGCTGGGCGAGCACATCATCCGGAACATCCTTCGGCGTCTGGGTGACGAACACGATACCGACGCCCTTCGAGCGAATAAGGCGAACCGTCTGGATGATCGAGTTCAGGAAGTCCTTCGACGCATTCCGGAACAGCAGGTGGGCCTCGTCGAAGAAGAACACCAGCTTGGGCTTATCCAGGTCGCCCACCTCGGGCAGGTCGTTGAACAGGTCGGCGAGCAGCCACATCAGGAAGGTGGAGAACAAGGCGGGCTTGTCCTGCACGCCGGGGACCTCGAGCAGACTGATAATGCCGCGACCATCGGATGCCGTTCTCAGGAACTCGGACGTGTCGATCTCCGGCTCACCGAAGAACACATCCGCGCCCTGGTCACCGAACGCGATGAGGTTGCGCAGGATGACACCGACCGTCGCCGAGGAGAGACCGCCGAGATCCTTCAGGTCGTCTTTGCCCTCATCCGTGAGCCAGGTGAGCACCGCGCGCAGGTCGGTGAGGTCGACGAGCGGCAGGCCCGCCTTTGCGGCGTAGTGGAACACGAGACCGAGCGACGACTCCTGAGTGTCATTGAGGCCGAGAACCTTGGACAACAGTGTCGGGCCGAAACCCGAGATAGTCGCACGCACGGGAACGCCCATTCCGGTGCCGCCAAGACTGAAGTATTCGGTGGGAAAGGCGGCGGGAGTCCAGTTTTGGCCGATGCCGGTCGTGCGTGCGAGTAGCTTCTCGCTGGACGGGCCGGGGGTCGCAACACCGGTCAGGTCGCCCTTGATGTCCGCGGCAAACACGGGGACGCCTGCCGCTGAAAGCTGTTCGGCGAGCACATGCAGGGTGCGAGTCTTTCCGGTACCGGTCGCACCAGCGACGAGGCCATGCCGGTTGAGCATGCCAATCGGGATGCGGATCTGCACGTCCGGATCCGGGTCTCCGTTGACCAGCGCGCCAACCTCAATCACGGTCGCGTCAAACGCGTAACCGGCTTTGATAGCAGCCACGGCATCCTTCTTCAGCGGCGCCTTCAAGGGCATCTTCTTTTCGGCGGGGGTCTCGACAGGCTCGACCGGAGAGGTGGGCGGCTCGACCGGAGAGGTGGGCGGCTCGACCGGAGTAGGCAAACCTCCGATTGAGCTTGTCGAAATCCCAGGGCCACTGCTTGCCGCGGAGGCCTCCGCCTCGGCTTTCGCCAGAGCCGCCTGAGCTTCCTCAAGGGCTTTCTTGGCTGCGGCAACTGTGTCAGCTTCATCGCTCATGCGCCCAAGCCTATGCGTCGATGGTCCGACAACCGAGTGACGGTCATTCGGACGACTGTGGCTGCCTCGGCGCGGCCAC
>JBDSZO010000030.1:0-2419 GCA_039925105.1 Terrimesophilobacter sp.
TGATCTGAGCGGCGGCGGTGGATCCGGCCGACGTCCCGACGACAAGGTCGGCCTTCGTCACATCCAAACCGGCCTCAAATAGACCGGCGACAATGCCGATTAGCCAGGCATTGCCTGCCGCTCCTCCTCCGCCGAGGACGATTGCTGTACGAAACTTTTGCTCAAGCGAATGATTCATGGTTGTAGCTTTCTGAGGGTGCGAGAAGCGCTCCCCCGCGACGGCTACGTCAGTCGCGTTTTCGTGAACTCAAAGGAGCGCCCGAGTGGACAGTTTGTACATTGAGCTCACCTCCTCGAATCGTGTCACGTTCGCCGGAAAGCCTACCGCTTGATGCTCAGCGAGGTGAAATAGTCGGGACCGAGCCAGTGCGGCTGAGGAACGGAAACCAGTTCAAAACGCGGATCCCATATCGATTCCACAGGCCGACATAGAACGCAATGGCTGTGAGCGCAAGCAACACTGCACCAACGACGTCAAAAAGGTAGTGCGCGCCGCCGTACAGCCTAGACCATGCGACAATTGCCACCAAGATCGTTCCGAATACCGCCACCCATGACTTCGCGCGGGTTTGCCTGGCCAACAGGTAACTGGCAATCACCAATGCCGCCACAAACGTGGTGTGGCCGCTGGGAAAGCTCGTGTGGCCGCCGGACTCGGCGAACGCCGGATGAGTGAGCAGTCGCCCGTCAGGCCGCGGCATCTGAACAATAACTTTGAACGCTTCGCTGGAGAGCCAACCCACTGCGGCAATGGACGTGAAAGCAAACGCATTCACCGGGCTGCGCCGGACCAGAAGCAGAAACAGGAACGACAGGATCAGAATTGCCACTATCCCGATTGGAGAAAAGGCGGTGTTGATTGCCAATGCCACAGTCGTCAATATCGGATTCTGGTGCTGATCCAACCACTGGTCAATTCCCAGCTGGAACTGGACAACCCCGGGTTCCAGTTTTTCGGCGAAGCCGAGACCCAAGACCAGGAGGACGCCCACGATTGGCCAGACCACCCAGTGCCTCAGTTGAGGAAGATTTGCCATTCGGGTAGAGGGCTCAAACGCTCGAGTTGCTGAGTGCGCGATAATTTGTCACCAATCTGGTCGGCGGCGCGTCCGAGCAGTGCGAGTACGCCACACGCACATGATAAACCGGCAAAATGAGTGCTACCACTCCCCCGGTTCCAGCCCTGCGTACGCCCCGGGGTTAGCGAAATATCTGTAACGTTGTCGCCGTGGCACCGCACCTACTTGATCGCCAAACCGCCAGAAGGATAGTGATCCAGGCTCAGCTCCTCACCGCGCGCCGTCCGGCCGGACTGGTGGAAATGGTTCGGCGACTTACTCTTCTCCAGGTCGACCCGACCGCCGCGATTGCCCCAAATGCTGATCTCGTCGCCTGGAGTCGGCTCGGCGAAAACTATCGGCCAGAAGATCTCACAACCGCTCTCGAGGTTGATCGCACCCTGTTCGAACTCAACGCGCTCATCAGGCCCATGGAAGACCTGCCCCTCTTCCTTGCCGGGATGTCGCAGTGGCCGCGAAGTCAACAAGCACGCGAATGGTTGATTGCAAACGCAAAGTTTCGACTTGATGTGCTCGCCCGCCTCAGAGAAAGCGGGCCACTTGCTTCCCGGAACGTTCCGGACACGTCAGCGGTGCCCTGGACGTCGACCGGGTGGACCAACAACCGCAATGTCACCCAAATGCTCGAATTCCTCATGATGAATGGCGAGATCGCAATCTCGCACCGACAGGGCCGTGAACGTATCTGGGACCTTGCAGAACGGGTGTATCCCAGCGGAACGGAGCCACTTCCGATCGATGAGGCCATCCGCATCAGGAACGAGCGACGGCTGGCATCGCTCGGTATTGCGAGGGCGACCGCAACGGAGCAGCCTTTGGAGCCGGTTTACGTCGGAGAGTCGGGCGAGGAAGCAGAAGTCGAGGGTGTTCCCGGGATCTGGAGGGTCAATCCTTCCTCTCTCGAACTAGCCGCAAGCGATCAGGCGTTCACGGGTCGCACCGCGCTCCTCTCCCCCTTTGACCGATTAACCTACGACCGCATGCGTGCGGCCCAGCTCTTCGACTTCGAATACATCCTGGAAATGTACAAGCCGGCGGATAAGCGTCGTTGGGGGTACTTTGCGCTCCCCGTCCTTCATGGCGACCAGTTAGTGGGCAAAGTCGACGCGAAAGTCGACCGGAAGTCCCGTGTGCTGAGAGTCACTGCGATTCACGAGGACATACCATTTACTGCTGAGGTCGCGGATGCGGTTCGTGCCGAACTCGACCGGCTCGCCGTGTGGCTAGGTGTGGAGCGGGTCGGCCCGTAACCGCTGGCACGTGGCTCGACGAAGGTTAGCGGTTGGTGGACGCGACCCATTTCTCCAAAGTCCGTGCCGCAGCACCGGAGTCAATTGCTT
>JBDSZO010000031.1:0-3529 GCA_039925105.1 Terrimesophilobacter sp.
GAGACGGAGAAGTATCCGCACCTGCTCGACGAGATGCGGTACATCAAGGCCAGGGTTGAGGCTAGGAAGCCGATCTTCGCTGTGTGTCTTGGCGCGCAACTCATGGCCGGGGCGTTTGGTGGAAGAAACTACAAGGGCGACAAGCCGGATCTCGGCTATCAGGACATCCAGTTGACCGCGGCCGGACTTAGGTCGCCCGTGCGGCATGTTGCGGGTGTCGGGATGCTCGTGTGGCACAGCGACCACTACACGCTGCCAAAAGAGGCAACCCTGTTGGGCACCTCATCCGCCTACCCCAATGAAGCGTTCGCGATCGGCGACTGTGCTCTCGCGGTGCAGTTCCATCCGGAAGTCAATGACGAGATGCACGAAGTGTGGACGCAAGGATCCCGAGAACTTTTCGCGGCGAACGATGTCGACGACGAGGAGTGGCGCGCACTCGGACGCATTCACAATCCGCCAATGCAACTGGCCTCGACGGCGATGTTCGGTGAGTGGCTCAACAACGTGCTCCCCTGAGCCCTTGCTTTCATTATTCAGGAGTTCGTGTGACTAGCACTCCTGAATAATGAAAGCGGCCAGCGACACAGCATTTCAACGGCGACTGGCGAAGAACTTTCTGAGCAGTTCGGCGCTCTCGTGCTCCCGGGTGCCAGGGTGCACCTCCACGCGGTGAGGCAGGCGGCGGTCGCGTAGCAGGTCATGGACGCTTCCCGCGGCACCCGCTTTCTCATCCCACGCGCCGAACACGACGACAGGAACTCGCGCGGCCAGAATGGCGCCAGCACACATGGCGCACGGCTCAAGGGTGACAACCAGTGTTGTGCCGGTCAGCTGCCAGTCGCCGGTGGTTTCTGCAGCCTGGCGCAGCGCGAGCACTTCAGCGTGCGCGATCGGGTCCTGGCGCAGCTCACGCTCGTTGCGGCCCCGCCCGATCACCTGCCCGTCGGCATCCAGCACGATTGCACCGACAGGAACGTCCCCGGTGCCGAGGCAGGCACGGGCTTCTTCGAGGGCGTCCGCCATCCAGGAATCAAAGTCCGCCACGTCCGCACCTCCCGCACTCCAGTAGATTGAGCCTATGCGAGTACACGTTGCCGATCACCCGCTCATCACCCACAAGCTCACCATTTTGCGGGATGAGAACACGCCGTCGCCGGTGTTTCGTGCTCTCACCGAGGAGCTCGTCACGCTTCTCGCCTACGAGGCGACGCGTAATGTTCGTGTGACGGACGTGACCGTGCGCACCCCCGTCTCGGATGCTGCGGGTGTCGTCATCAGCAAACCGCGACCACTGGTTGTGCCGATCCTGCGTGCCGGTCTCGGGATGCTCGAAGGTATGGTCAAGCTCGTCCCCACCGCCGAGGTCGGGTTCCTCGGGATGGTTCGGGACCACGAGACTTTGCAGCCCACCACCTACGCTGAGCGGCTGCCGGATGACCTCTCCAACCGGCAGTGCTTCGTGCTCGACCCGATGCTTGCCACCGGTGGTTCGCTTCTGGCCGCCATCAACTTTCTCTTCGATCGCGGCGCCGTCGACGTGACAGCGGTGTGCCTGCTCGGTACTCCGGAAGGTCTCGCGGCCATCGAGGAGGCCACAGTGGGGCGCGAGCTCACCATTGTGCTCGGCGCACTCGACGAGAAACTCAACGAGGTCGGCTACATCGTTCCCGGGCTCGGGGATGCCGGCGACCGGTTGTACGGAACGGTCGAGTGAGCGCTCGTTCCTCGGCGTCGCCTGAATAACGCGTTTGACAAATGTTGCGTCTGTGCAAGATAGTTGCATTATGACTGTGAACGCACGCACCCTGACCTCCGTTGAGGCCTCCGGGGTTGTCGGCATCATGATGCCGCGCCGTTGCGTTCAGTGTTGTCGAATGTCTGCCTAATCGGCCGAACTCGCGTCGAACCTCGCCTGACCCGCTCGCCGGGCTCCAGCAAGGTTCCCGGTCTCCGATCCTCATAACGATCGTTGAACCGTTTAGTACAGCAGTTCTAGAAGGCGAAACCTCCCCATTAGAGGGCCTTCACCCCGATTCACCCATGTTTTACACAGCGTGGGCTCGACATCAAGGATTCGACATCATGTCGCTCGCATCAATCGAACGTGACCATACCCCCAACTACCGTGCGGCACCGCTGCACGTTGCAGAGCCGCAGGCACCGACCAAGGCAACCTCGCCGGCTGTGCATATCCGCGCGGTACCGGATGGCCCCGAAGCTCGCGGTTTCGTGCTCTACGTGGGCCTCGACGAAGCAAAAACCGCGGCGGCCGGCACCGACCTGTCCGCGCTGGTCAGCGCACTGAAGGAGCTGACTGCCAGGCTTGCACCATCAGCAGAGACCTATGCCGCTGTTGCGCTCGCCCCGCGCGGATCAGGCGGACGGGACGTCGACGTTGTGCGACTCGCCCTTCAGGACCCGGCCGCGCTCGCACACCATCGCCAGGAAGAGCCGGGCGATGAACAGCGAACTCGCGAGGGCGTGATCATCGACCTATCCCGCAAGCGCGTGCTCCTCGATGAGGCGACAGCCCCGCTCACGTACAAGGAGTTCGAACTGCTTCAGTTCCTGGTGCTTCGCGAAGGTCGCACGATCGCCCGCGCCGAACTCATCAACGCGCTGTGGTCCGTCGGTGACGACGACGCACCGAACGAACGCACCATCGACGTGCACGTGCGTCGGCTGCGGTCAAAACTGGGCGGATACGAAGACATTGTGCGCACAGTACGTGGTGTCGGGTACCGGTTTGACCGGCATGCGGATGTGTCAGTGCGCCACGCGAGCACGCCGTCACCGGACTTCTAAACGTTCCAGATTTCTGGCCGCGCACAGAATCGGAGGGGTTTCGACCGCGGCCTGGCTATCGCCGAGAAAGGGCGCGGAGTGCCGCGATGGCCCGCTCGGCCTGCTCGATCGGCACCAGGATGTGGTCGTGCGAGTAGCCGGCGAGCATGTTGCAACTGATCCCTGCCTCCGCCAGCGCAGCCGAGACAGCCGCAGTCAGCCCGACGCTTTCGAGCGCGGATTTCACTCCCAGGGTGATCCAAGCTGCAACATACTCGTAGCGCAGGCCAGCGGCATCCGCATCGGATCGGCGCAGGACGACGGTGACCGCCTCCTCTTCAATGATCATCGCTTCGGCGGGCAGTCCGCGCGCCACGATCGCGTCGACAGCGACGAACACGAACTCGCCAGCGCGCTGATTTGGCTCAAGGGTTTTGAGCATTTCCTGCAGGTCGGTGAGGCCGGGCACGGTCCAACGCTAGCAATGCGCGCAGGCCGGTTCGCGATCCCAACCATCACATCCCCGACTTCTTGGCCATCTGGTCACGCAGGTCCGCCGTCGTTTCTCCCGGTAAATCGCGGTTCTCGCGGTTACTGTGAGGTAACGCAAGGAGACGGATGCCGGTCGCACTCACCCCCACCGACACGGACCAACTCGTCGCGCGGCTACGTTTGGCCGGTTGCGTGTTCGCCGAGGATGAGGCGCGGCTTCTGGTCGAATCGGTTGCGACAGAGTTCGAAC
>JBDSZO010000032.1:0-3906 GCA_039925105.1 Terrimesophilobacter sp.
GTGGACGCACGAACTGGGCTGCCCTGACCGGCAAGATACTTCAGGATCTGTAGAGTCTGCCGTGCCGCTGGAACTGAGCTCATGCTTCCTCCCGGATCATCTGGTATCACAGACACTATATGAGGTCCTGGAGTGCGCGTCACCCCATATTGGCGATCTAATGAGAGCTATGGAAACGCAAAGCAACACTTCGTCTCAGGCGGCAGACGTTGTCGTGGGTATTGGCGCATTGACGTTCGATCAGGTTGTTTTGGTCGCTCGGCTTGAAGCTCAGGTTACGGTGAGCGGCGAAGCTCTCGCCGAGATGGCGAAGAGTCGCACCATCATCGAGGCGCTCGCAGACGACCCGCTGCCTCACTACGGTGTGTCGACCGGATTCGGTGCGCTTGCATCAAAGCAGATCCCGGCCGAACGCCGGGCACAACTGCAGCGATCGCTCGTTCTGAGCCACGCCGCAGGCTCGGGCCCAGAGGTTGAACGCGAGGTCATCCGCGCGCTCATGCTGCTTCGACTTTCAACGCTGGCGACCGGCCGCACCGGTGTCCGTCCGGTCATTGCGGAAACCTACGCTGCGGTACTGAACGCGGGAATCACGCCGCTGGTCTTCGAGTACGGGAGCCTCGGATGCTCCGGCGACCTCGCGCCACTTGCCCACTGCGCGCTCACCCTCCTTGGCGAGGGCACCTGCCGCAACGCCGCCGGCGACCTCGTGCCGTCAGCCGACGCGCTCGCCGCAGCAGGCATCACCCCGATTGTGCTCCGAGAAAAAGAGGGCCTCGCCCTCATCAACGGCACTGACGGAATGCTCGGGATGCTCATCCTGGCCATCCACGACCTCAACGCGCTCGTCACAACGGCTGATCTTGCCGCCGCTCTGAGCGTCGAGGCTCTCACCGGAACGGACGCGGTCTTCGCCGCAGACCTTCAGGCACTTCGTCCGCAGCCCGGTCAAGCGAAATCCGCAGCAAATATGGCCGCGATTCTTGCCGGCTCGCCAATGCTTTCCCAGCCCCAAGGCTTCACCCGAGTGCAGGATGCCTACTCGTTGCGCTGCGCACCACAAGTGCACGGCGCGGTCAGGGACACGATTGCACACGCCACCACGGTGGCCGGATACGAACTCGCCTCAGCTGTCGACAACCCGGTACTCACACTGGACGGTCGGCTGGAGTCGAACGGCAACTTCCACGGTGCCCCGGTCGGCTACGTGCTCGACTTCCTCGCCATTGCGGTTGCAGACCTCGCGAGCATGAGCGAACGCCGCACGGACCGGTTCCTGGACGTCTCGCGCAACCACGGACTCAACGCGTTCCTCGCCGACGACCCCGGCGTCGACTCCGGCCACATGATCGCCCAATACACGCAGGCCGGCATCGTCAGCGAACTGAAGCGGCTTGCGGCACCAGCCAGCGTCGACTCGATCCCGTCGTCAGCGATGCAGGAGGATCACGTATCCATGGGGTGGAGTGCGCCACGAAAACTGCGCCGCGCTATCGATGGCCTCAGCCGCGTTGTCGCCATCGAACTGCTGACCTCAGCACGCGCGATGGACATGCGTGCCCCCATCCAGCCCGGCGCGGCAGGTTCCGCCGTCCGCGCACAGCTTCGCAGCCGCGTCGAAGGCCCCGCCACCGACCGCTATCTGGCCCCGGAAATCGCGGCCGCACACGACATGGTGATCGACGGATCGCTACTTGCGGCCGCAGCATCCGCAGTTTCACAAGCAGGAGGAGAACTCGTATGACCGACACAACGACCACCACAAAGACGGCGGCCGCGACTCATGGCCCGCGCCCGGTGCGCGCCTACCGTGGCACTGAACTGCACACCCTCGGTTGGCAGCAGGAAGCGGTGCTGCGGATGCTGCAAAATAACCTCGACCCAGAGGTCGCGGAGCACCCGGACGATCTCGTCGTCTACGGCGGCACCGGAAGGGCCGCCCGCAGCTGGGAGGCATTCGACGCGATCGTGGCGACTCTCAAGACGCTGAAAGACGACGAGACGATGCTCATTCAGTCCGGCAAGCCGGTCGGCGTCATGCGCACCAACGAGTGGGCTCCGCGCGTGCTCATCGCGAACTCCAACCTGGTCGGAGACTGGGCAAACTGGGACGAGTTCCGCCGCCTCGAGGAGCTCGGGCTGACCATGTACGGCCAGATGACCGCCGGATCGTGGATCTACATCGGCACGCAGGGCATACTGCAGGGCACCTACGAGACCTTCTCGGCCGTCGCCGATAAGTCGTTCGGCGGAACTCTTGCCGGCACCATCACCCTCACCGGTGGGCTCGGCGGGATGGGTGGTGCCCAGCCACTCTCGGTCACGATGAACGACGGTGTCGCAATCTGCGTCGACGTCGACCAAAGCCGCATCGACCGCCGCATCGAGCACCGGTACCTGGACGTCGAAGCGACCTCGATTGAGCACGCGCTTGAGCTTGCGTACGGGGCACGCGACAAGAAGGAAGCGCTCAGCATCGGCCTGCTTGGCAATGCCGCCGAGGTGTTCCCGCAAATGCTCGCGATGGGGGCCAAGATCGACATCGTCACCGACCAGACCAGCGCGCACGACCCGTTGGCCTACCTGCCGGTCGAGTACAGCTTCGACGAGTGGATCCCCGCCCGCGAGGCGGACCCGGTCGGATTTGCCACCAAGTCACGCAACTCGATGCGCAAGCAGGTCGAGGCAATGGTGGGCTTCCAGGAATCCGGCTCCGAAGTGTTCGACTATGGAAACAACATCCGCACCGAGGCGAAGACGGCCGGATTCGAGAACGCGTTCGCGTTCCCAGGATTCGTTCCCGCCTACATCCGCCCGCTGTTTGAGCAGGGCAAGGGACCGTTCCGCTGGGCCGCGCTCAGCGGTGACCCAGCCGACATTGCCGCAACCGACAAGGCGATCCTGGAGCTGTTCCCGGAGAATAAGTCGCTCGCAAAGTGGATCACGATGGCGGGGGAGCGCGTGCACTTCCAGGGCCTTCCTGCCCGCATCTGCTGGCTCGGCTACGGTGAGCGCGACAAGGCTGGCCTGAAGTTCAACGAGATGGTGGCCTCCGGCGAGATCACCGCGCCGATCGTCATCGGTCGCGACCACCTCGACTCGGGCTCGGTGGCCTCGCCCTACCGCGAGACGGAAGCGATGAAGGACGGCTCAGACGCGATTGCCGACTGGCCATTGCTCAACGCCCTGGTGAACACGTCATCCGGTGCAACCTGGGTCTCAATCCACCACGGTGGAGGGGTAGGCATTGGCCGATCCATCCACGCCGGTCAGGTCACGGTCGCGGATGGCACGGATCTGGCCGCTCGCAAGCTGGCGCGTGTGCTCAGCAACGATCCGGGAATGGGCGTCATCCGCCACGTGGATGCCGGTTACGAGGACGCAACCGAGGTTGCCGACCGCATGGGTGTACGCATTCCCATGCGCGAGAACGACAACTAATGTCCACGCTGATCGACAACATCGGACTGCTGGTCACCAACCAGGAGGAACGCCGCGAGCAATCACATGCCGCAATCGTGATGGACGGGGGTGTGGTGACCTGGGCCGGAGACGCAGGCACCGCCCCGTCTGCAGACGAGCGCATTGATGCTGAAGGTCGCTGTGTCGTGCCCGGCTTCGTGGACAGCCACAGCCACCTGATCTTCGCCGGGGATCGCTCCGACGAGTTCGAAGCCCGCATGATCGGTCAGAAATATGCTGCGGGCGGCATCCGTCGCACCGTCGGTTTGACGCGCACGGCCTCGGATACTGAATTGTCGGAGAACGCGAGAAACCTGATTGCGGAGATGCGTTCGCAGGGCACGACTACCGTGGAGATCAAAAGCGGGTATGGGCTCACCACTCACGATGAGGCTCGTGCGCTCGAGATTGCCGGACAGTTCACGACCGAGACCACCTACCTCG
>JBDSZO010000033.1:0-2493 GCA_039925105.1 Terrimesophilobacter sp.
CGGCAAGTGTTGACTTGCCTGAGCCGGATTCTCCCACCAAACCGAGAATTTCGCCCTGCGCGAGCTCGAAATTGACGCCGGTGACCGCCAGAAAGCGTGACCGCACGTCGCGTGAGTTGTAGTGAATGGACAGGTCGCGCGCGACGATGACCGGCTGCCCAGGCTGGATCTTTCGTGCCAATGCTCCTGACCCCCTGAATCTTCTAGGTGTCGCTAAGACGTAGCCTAAACAATTCTTCCCGACGTTTTGCCTGTTCGATCGGATCCGGCACCGGAAGGGACGCGAGCAACCGCTTCGTGTACGGATGTTGCGGATTCACCAACACGTTCTCCCCTGTGCCTTCTTCGACGAGTTTGCCTTTGAACAGCACCGCAATTCGATCAGCGAGCAGGTCGACTACGGCAAGGTCGTGGCTGATGAACAGTGCCGCAAAGCCGAACTCACGCTGCAGCTCAGCAAACAGCTCAAGTACTCTGGCCTGGACAGAAACGTCCAGTGCACTGGTCGGTTCATCAGCGATGAGCAGTTTCGGCTGCAATGCGAGCGCCCGTGCGAGACTGGCGCGCTGCCGCTGGCCACCGCTCAGCTCATGCGGAAAGCGATCACCGTAGGTTTTGGGAAGCTGCACAGCCTCCAGGAGCTCATCGACACGAGAACGGGCCTTCTCGGCGTCCCCCGAAATACCATGCACAATGAGTGGCTCTGCAACACATTCCGCGATTGTCAGCAGCGGGTTGAAACTTGTCGCGGGGTCCTGAAACACGAACCCGATTTCACGGCGCAACGGCCTGAAGGTTCGCTCATGCACACCAAGCATTTCCTGGCCGAGAACCTTGAGGGAGCCGCCAGTGATCTTGGTGAGGCCACCGATTGCGCGCCCGATGGTCGTCTTACCAGACCCGCTTTCACCGACCAGCCCGAGAACCTCGCGCGCACCAATCTGAAAACTCACCCCGTCCACGGCGCGGAAACCGCCACGGCCGAGCCTGCCCGGGTATTCGATCACCAGGTCGCGCGCTTCCACCAGGACCCTCTCGTCACCAGAGGCCTCTCGCTGCACCGCGCGTTCGCGGGTTCTGGAGGTGCCAGCACCGAGATACGGGACGGCCGCGAGAAGCCGCTTCGTGTATTCGTGCTGTGGGTGGTGGAACAGGCTGACCGCGTCGGCCTCCTCCACGAGCTTTCCCTGATACATCACCGCAACCCGGTCGGCGAGATCTGCCACGACACCCATGTTGTGGGTGATCAGAACGATAGCGGTGTTGAATTCGTCACGACAGCGACGCAGAAGGTCGAGGATTTCTGCCTGCACTGTGACATCCAGTGCGGTGGTCGGCTCATCCGCAACGATGAGCTGTGGGTCGAGCACGAGCGCCATCGCGATCACGATGCGCTGCTTCTGGCCGCCGGAGAACTGGTGTGGATAGTAGTCGACGCGATGTTCTGCGTCCGGTATCCCGACCCGCTCCATGATGTCAATCGCTTTTGCCCGTGCCTCGGCCCGCGAGTACCGTCCGTGTGCACGCAAGCCTTCCGCGATCTGCCAGCCGACGGTGAAGACCGGGTTCAACGCCGTCGACGGCTCCTGGAACACCATAGCCGCGCCCGGTCCGCGAATCTGCCGCAAACGTGCGTGCGAAACTTCGATCACATTGTCGTCACCAATGATGACCATTCCGGATGCGGTAGCGGTCTCCGGCAGCAAGCCAAGGATCGTTTTGGCCGTCACCGTCTTACCGCTGCCGGACTCGCCGACTATGGCCAGCACTTCTCCAGGGCTCACCGTCAGGCTGACGCCGTCAACAGCACGCACATCACCGCCATCGGTTGCGAAGGTAACACCGAGGTTGTTGATGGTCAGCGCCGGTGGACCATCTTCTTTCACCGTGTTCACCTGGGCACTCATCGCTGGTCCTCCAACTGGTCGACACCCGACTCTTCTTCAAGCTCGTTAACGCTTGCCTCAGCCCGGTGTCTTGTGCGGAGCCTGGGGTCGGCAAGGTCGTTCAGGCTTTCGCCAACGAGGGTGATGCCGAGCACAACAAGGACTATTGCTGTGCCAGGGAAGATCGACGTCCACCAGATTCCGGCGGCGACATCCGAGATGGACTTGTTGAGGTCGAACCCCCACTCGGCAGCGGATGTCGGTTCGATGCCGAACCCGAGAAAGCCGAGGCCGGCCAGCGTAAGAATTGCTTCAGAGGCGTTCAGGGTGAAAATGAGCGGGAGTGTCCTGGTGGAGTTCCGCAGCACGTGCTTGAACATGATCCGCCCGTTGCTCGCCCCGATCACCTTCGCGGACTCGACGAACGCTTCTGATTTCATCCGCACCGTTTCAGAACGCACGACGCGGAAATACTGTGGAATGAACACGA
This sequence comes from Terrimesophilobacter sp., assembly GCA_039925105.1. Classification (GTDB taxonomy): domain Bacteria; phylum Actinomycetota; class Actinomycetes; order Actinomycetales; family Microbacteriaceae; genus Terrimesophilobacter. The sequence goes on from JBDSZO010000033.1 coordinate 2,377, forward strand.
CGGTGATCGAGATGGATGCGGCGAGGACGCCACCGAACAGGTTGGATTGTCCGCCGGAGATCACTATCGACATCACAATGGCCAGCAGTAGCGACGGGAAGGCATAAATCGCGTCCG
>JBDSZO010000034.1:0-19672 GCA_039925105.1 Terrimesophilobacter sp.
GCCAGGCCCGCACCTGTTCGAGCCAGTTGAGACGCAAGGAGGGGAGTGAGTCCGGCGCCGAACTCGACCACCATGAATCCCAGTCAACGACAATGGCAATCGATGACCGGACTCTGCACCCTTTCACCGCACTGATGCGCGGAAGCTCGGCACCAAGAGCCGACGCCTCCTGAAAGGTACGGCTTGCTGTGCCTCGATGGCCAAGCATCGCCGAGTGGTACTTCTCTGGGCCGAACTTTGCCTGCCGCCATTGGAAGAACATTGCCCCGTCTGATCCGTGCGCAATCGCCTGGAGGCTGTCAAGTCGCATCTGACCAGGAGCCTTCGGAACGTTGACATCGCGCCAACTCACCGCACTCGGAGCCTGTTCAAGAAGCAACCACGGCGCACCGCCCTTGAGCGAGCGCATCAATCCGTAGTTGAGCGCCGCTGGCACGTGTGCCAGGGGGTCGGCGGGGTCTGGGTAGGCATCGTCCGTCACGACATCCTCAACAGTGGCAAAATCCCAATAGTCAAGATCGCGCAGCATGCTCATGAAGTTGGTTGTGACGGCCACGGTCGGCGTCAACTCATGCAAGAGGTCGACCTCGGCGCGAAATAGTTCAAGCAGTGCGTCGGAGGAGAATCGTTCAAAATCCAATTGTTGTGCGGGGTTGATTGGGCCCGTCGCGAGACGCGGTGGCTCGATGTGCTCCCACTCGACGTAGTGCTGACCCCAACAGCTGGTCCCCCACGCGGCATTCAATTCTTCGATGGAGCCGTACCGCGCCCGAAGCCAGCGACGGAAGTGCCGTGCGGACTCTGGACACCAACAGCGTGAAACGTGGTCACCGTACTCGTTCGAAATGTGCCACATCGCGAGTGCCTCATGGTTCCCATACCGCGTCGCCATGGCATGGGTCACTCGCAATGCGTACTCCCTGAACACGGGAGAACTTGGGCAGTATGCCTGCCGCGAACCGAACTCGAGGCGGACACCATCGCGATTGTGCGGCAGAATTTCCGGGTGCATCCGGACGAGCCAGGCTGGCGGAGTTGCCGTTGCCGTCGCGAGGTCCACCTTGATGCCGTGCGACCACAGGAGGTCAATCACGCGGTCCAGCCACTCGAAGTCGTACTCCCCGTGAGTTCGCTCGATTCGTGGCCAGGAAAAAACGGGTAGTGAAACCATCGTGACGCCAGCATCCCGCATGAGTCTTGCGTCTTCGGCCCAGGTTTCTTCCGGCCACTGGTCGGGGTTGTAGTCGCCACCGTAGGCGAGCCCGGTGAGCCGAATGGCCCTCACTGCACTGTCCCCCACCATTAACCCTTACTCACTGACTGTCGTGCGGATGTCCACGTCATGATTTTGTATTCAGTATACACTTGACTTACGGTCGGTGACGAAACTCGTGCACCGTAGGCTGAACCAGGGCTTAGCATCGCCATTCTTCGGAGGACCTCTTGGCAATCGAACGCAGAACACTTCGCTCTCAAGTGCGGGAAGAGTTGCTGGCGAAAATGCGTGCTGGCGACGTAGAACCCGGCGAAGGAATCAATGAAGTGCAACTGGCAGCAGAGCTTGGAGTGAGTCGTACACCGTTGCGCGAAGCTCTCATCGCATTGGAAAGTGAAGGCCAAATTCAGAGCGAGAACGGTAAAGGATTTCGGTTTGCCCCACTGAGTGCTCTTGAGTTTCGTGAGCTGGCGCCCGTAATCGCCGTGCTTGAGGGCCTCGCCATCGAGCTCAGCCCGCCCGACAGCCTTGCCGCTGTCGGGGAGCAGCTTGCGCGACTTGCCGCTGAGTTTGCCGACGAAATCGTCGTGCATGCTCTGGTGACACGCCGCGATGACGAGTGGCATGAGCTCATGGTCAGTTGTTGTCCGAATGGACGACTTCTTGACTTGATATCCGGGGTGCGCCAGGCAATTCACCGCTATGAGTCGCTGCTTGTCCCCGACGAGGTGACGATCATGCGTAACGCAAGCGAGCACGCCGACATTGCCAGGCACATTGTCGCTGGCGATATTGCTCACGCGAAGGAAGCACTCAAGGTCAACTGGATCAACGGGGTCGACCGACTTCTTGAGAACACTTCTGCCACCTGACATCAACCCTTCACCGCCCCTCCGAGCAGCCCGGCGATGAATTGTCGTTGAAATATCAGAAACAGGATCATGAGCGGAATAGTTGCCAGCAGCGACCCGAGCATGAGTCCTGAGTAGTCCACCCTGGACAACCCGATCATGGTGTTCAGGGCAACCGGGATCGTGTAATTGTCTTCCGAGTTGAGCATCAGCAGCGGCCAGATGAAGGCATTCCACTGGCTGATGAACGTGTAGATGACCAAGGCTGCAACCTGGGGGCGGGCAACCGGAAGTACCACGCGATAGAACGTTGTCAGCTCGCGCGCACCATCGATCCGTGCGGATTCGATCAAGGAGTCGGGAAAGTCGAGGAACGACTGGCGCATCAGGAAGATCCCGAAGGCGTTGGCGAGAAAAGGAACGATCAGAGCCTGATAGCTGTCAATCCAGCCGATACTCGCCATCATCTGAAACAGCGGAACCAGCAGGACCTGCATTGGGATCATCATTGTGCCCAGGACAAGCCCGAGAAGCAGACCGCGCCCCCGGAATCTGAATTTGGCCAGGCCGTAGCCCGCCATCACACTCACCACAGAACTGAACGCCGTGTAGACCGCCGCAACACCCAAACTGTTGATCATGACACGACCGAAGTTGCGCACCCCAAGGAGCCTGCTGAGGTTCTCGAAGAGCTCACCGCCGGGAACCACTGGCAGCGGTGTGGCGAACAACTCGGATGTCCGATGGGTTGAGGCGATGATCATCCACACAAAGGGAGCAATGCTGAGGACCGCACCGAAGGTCAGAAGGAGGTAAATCGGGCTGTGGCGAAACAGGCGGATCACGATTTTTCCCGCATCAGCCGGAACTGCACAATCGCGATCACCGCAGTAAGCGCCACCAGCAGCCACGCGATTGCGGACGCATAGCCGAAGTCGAATTGTCGGAAACCAACCTTGTAAAGGTAGATCACCGGTGTGATGGCCGCATCGCTCGGATGGCCCGCAGTCAGTATGTAGTTCTCGTCGAATAATTGGAGAGCGCCGATGGTCGACGTAATGCTCGTGAAGATGATCACCGGTCGCAGCTGGGGAACGACGACTTTACTGAAGAGTGCCCACCTGCCTGCACCGTCAATTCTGGCTGCCTCGTACTGTTCCTGAGGGATCGCCTGCAGACCAGCCAGAATGATGACCATGTTGTAGCCGGTCCACCGCCAGGTAATCGAGGCGATGATCGAAACCCGTACCCAGAGATCGCTGTTGAGCCAATCCACTGGCCCCATCCCGAACACACCAATGATTTGGTTCACAGCACCGCCATCGGTTGCCAGAAGAACCCGGAACACGACGGAGTACGCGACGAGGGTCGTGATCGCCGGCAGGAAGTAGATCAGGCGGAACCCGGAACGGAACTTCAACCAGGTCTGGTTCAACACATAGGCCAACCCGATCGCGATGCCGATCATGAGCGGAACCTGAATGACCAGGATTATTCCCGCATTAATGAGGCTTTGGATCAGTACCGGATCCTTCACCATCCTGGTGTACTGATCGACGCCAACCCACCGGTCCACTCCGCCAAGACCAGAAAACAGACTTTGCCACAGGGACGACACCAGCGGGTATGCGAAGAACAAGACGAAAAGTGCGGCGGCGGGAAGTGCAAAGTACAGTCCCGGGCGCTGGTGGCGAACCGCCAGCGCCCGGGACTTGCGCACGCTTCGCGAACTGCCTGAGCCTCGATCACGTGCGCGCGCTGAGGCCATGTCAGCCCGCGATCTTGCGCCCGGTAGCGGTGGCAATCTGCTGGGCGGCGTCGTCAAGAGCCTTCTGGGGATCCTGCCCGTTAATCACGGATGCTACGACCGCGTTTGCGACGATATCCGACGCCTTCGCGTTGTCGCTCGTGTACACGATGGAGGGAATCTTGGCGGTCAGGTCTGCGAAGAGCTGATAGACCTTCTGCCCGGAGAAGTACGGATCCTCCCGCTGGAAGAAACTGTCTTTCAGCGCCGGAAGATACGAGGGGAAAAGACCCTCGGTCTTCATCATCGAAACCTGATTGTCCGCGTTCGCCAGAACGAAGTCCATGAATGATGCCGCCAATTCGGGGTTCTTCGATTGGGCAGGAATTGCGAGCCCCGATCCACCGTTATTTGAGGTCCGCGCACCATCGGCCGTGAACCCTGGCAGTTCCGTGACACCGAACTTGCCCGACAATTCAGCCATCTCTGACGTGAGAGTCCCGGTCCACCACACGGCCTCGGGGTGGACGGCAGAGTCGCCGTCCTTTGCCGACGTCACCCGGCCATCCCAGCCTTTGACATTTTTGATCAGGCCATCGTCATTCATCGTCTTCAATACGGTCAGAGCTTTGACGGCCTCCGGCGAATTCACGGCGATGTCGCCGTTCGCATCAAAGAGTCCCTTGCCCTGCTGCTGGAGCATCATCTGGAAAGTTGCCCCCGATGACACATCAATGGACATGAGCGTGTGGCCCGTTTTTGCCTTGATCTGCTTGCCTGCGGCGATCAGATCATCCCAGGTGTTCAATGACGCAGGGTCGACCCCTGCCTTGGCGAGGTAGTCGGAGCGGTAGAACAGACCGACCGGGCCGGAATCCCACGGCAGGACGAAGATTTTGCCGTTAGCGCTTCCGGCATCCCATTTGAAGGGATCGAAGTCCGCCTTCTTGTCGCCATCAACCGGTGTGAGGTCTACGAACCCTTTCGGGAACTGGACAAGGTAGCCCGGTGCACGATCGGACTCAATGGTTACAATGTCCGGGAGTCCACTTCCGGCCTGGAGCCCGACGGAGAGTTTGTCGTAGGCATTGTCGTAGCCGACGTCGACAACCTTGATCGTCGTTCCCTTGTGGGACTTCTCATAGTCTGCGCCGAGCCGTTTGAGGGCTGCGGCCGCGGTGTCCCACGACCAGACGCTGATGGTACCGCTCACAGCTGCATTGGGATCGAGAGTAGTGCCAGGACCAGCGGACGGAGATCCACCCATGGCACAGCCTGCCAAAACCGAAATGGCTGCAATCGGGACGAGAATCTTGGGGAACTTCACTGTGACTCCTTCGTCGAAAACGATAATGCTGTATACAATACACTGTACTCAGGACAATGTTCAAGCCGAGGACAGTTGAACGGCAAGATCGATAAAAAGCGCCGCCGACCAACCAAAGCAGGTTGTCGCCGTCGTGGCTTTCTTGCCAGTCAGTGGGTTGAAATATTCGTGGGGGCCACCGGCTTCGCGAACAAGCGCGACGGTCGCTTCCGCGAGCTCGATCGATTCGCCAACGAACCCAGATGCTCGCAGGCCTTCAACGAGCAAGGTGTTGATATTCACCCACACCGGACCGCGCCACATCCGCTCGCCAGAGAAGGCGGGATCGCGGCGGGCCACTGTCGGTACCGGAAACGGTGCAGCGAATTCCGTTTCGTCGACAAGCGCCGCGACCAGCCGCGTGGTGATTTCAGCCGGCAACGTTCCCGTCACGAGTGGGATTAGGCTGACGACGGTGTAGCTGTCCAGTGCGGCGCCGCCTGCACGAGCGCGAAAATACCCCACCTTGCTATCCCAGCGGCTCAGCAATAGCCTCATCGTTGCGTCAGCACGCCGCAGATGAGCCTGGGCAGACTGTTTGTCGTCAACCAGAGTGCACAGCTCTGCGAGCTCACGGTCCTGCATAACCAAATATGCGGCCAAGTCCGGGGATTCCACGGGGAGCGCGCCATCGAAGATGGGGCTGTCGTCCAATCCTGAAGAGTACGGATGCGTGTACTCAGGCATCCCGTCGCCATCAAGGTCGGAGTGGTCGAACCACCACTGTTGCGACCGTTGAACAACCGGGATCAGCTGGCGCAACCAACCAATGTCAGCTTCAGGTTGGGTCTGAAAGACCTTGCGCAACGCCCACGCGGCCAACGGTGGTTTGGTCAAAGGGACGGAAGCGTCGGCAGCCTTGGAGGCCGCCCGCCGCAAGGTGTCCCGATCCCCCGAGGGCAGGTCGTCACTAGACGCCAGCACCCCATTATCGTGAACGACATCCGGCAACTGTCCGTCTGCGCTGGGGAACCTCAGCGCAATCTCGAGCTGCTGGCGTGCGAGAAGAGGTGCTCCGTGGCGTAAGCCAATTGCGATGAAGTACGCATCCCACTGCCACAAGCCGACATAGCCAATCTTCGACGGCACCACCGCCCTGGCGTCGCTGTGACCGGCAAGCTCGATGATGTTTGCACCGAGGACCCACCAGCAGAAGGCCGCCATGTTTTGAAGGTCTTCCCGAACGTCGGGACAGCAATCGAACCACTCGGACCACACCATAAAGGTCGAGTCCAGGTTTTCGATGTGGTCACATCGGGGAGGCGTCGCGCTTTGGCCAGTGGCCACAACAACACACGCGTTTTGCGATTCTGACTGAACGGTCACGAAACCTGATGATGACCCAGTCGGCGGAAGAATCGACGCACTGGCCGAATGCCAGCTCGCGGTCGGGGCCGACGGCAACCCTGGCGTCCACTGGGCGCCAACCGGCTGTGCCGACGGTGAGACCATGCGAAATCTCACCGACCAGCCTCGCTCGCCCATGACACCAGGGCACAAACCGAGGCTGAGCGCGTTTGTGCCGGAGAACGTCAAACTGACCGCCCCACCGAACTCGATTCGGTCCGGCATGATTCGGCTGACTTTCAACTCGTCACCGTATTTATCGAAGACCTGAAGTTGCTCGAGCAGGTGGCAGTCGCTGAAGTCGCGCTCATACTCTGCAACTCCGACGGTGAGTCCGACCTCCCCTGCCATGACGAGTAGTCGGGAACCGGGAAGCGTGAAAGGTGCAGAAACCAGATCCAGGTACATCGAAACGGCATCCATTGCTGCTTGCGTGTTCATCGGCCACCTAGACCCGACGCGGCCATACTGTTCAGGATTCGACGTTGCCCGATCACGAAGGCTATGAGCATGGGAACCGTCGCGACCGCTGACGCCGCCATGATTAGCCCGTAGTTTATGGAGCCGAACTGACCCCGGAAGCTTTGCAGGAGCAGCGGCACTGTGAACAAGTCCTGGCTGTTGAGAACGATCAGAGGGAGGAGGAAATTGTTCCAGGTACTGAGCGCGACAATGATCGCTAACGCACCGAGCCCCGGTCGCAGGTTGGGAAGGATGACACTCCAGAAGATTCGCCACCGCCCGGCACCATCAACGAAGGCCGCCTCCTCAAGCTCCACCGGAAGAGAAAGCACGAACTGGCGCATCAGGAACACCGCAAAAGGGTTCGCGAGGGCGGCCGGCACGATGAGTGCGAGGTGTGAGTCGACCCAACCGAGTCTTGCCATCAGGAAGTAGAACGGGATGAGCGTGACCTGCATCGGAATCATCTGTGTCGCCAAAAACACAATGAAAAGCGCGCGGCTTCCACGGAACTTGATCCGCGCGAACGCGTAGCCGGCCATCGACGCCGTCACCAGTGTGCCAGCCACAACGAGCACAGCGATGTAGATGCTGTTGAAATACGCCTGGGCGAAGGGGGCATCGTTCCAGGCTTCGACATAGTTCTGTAGTGTCGCCGGGGCAGGCCAGAAGCTGAGCGGGTCCTGAAGCAGCTGAGGAAGAGTCTTTAGCGAGGTGATGAGCATCCAGATAAACGGAAACACCATCGCCAGCCCAACCACGATGAGGGCGATATGCAGGAGAGCCTTACGTGACCAGACAAATTTGCGTGGTGGACCGATACGCCCACCACTGCGGGTCATTGAGCTCATGATGCGCTCTCCTCGTAGTGAACAAACTTCTTTTGTGCCCCGAACTGAATTGCCGTGATCACGAGGGTGAGGATCAAAAGAATGATGGATGCTGCGCTGGCCGGGCCGAACTGGAACTTTCCGAAGCCCAGATCGTAGATGTGATAGACGATGGTGCGCGTTGCATTGTCCGGCCCCGCATTGGAGGTCAGGATGAACACGATGTCGAATGTCTGCAGTGAGCTGATGAACGCGATGACCGACGAGAAGAAGACGATGGGCGACAAAAGCGGCAACCTGATCCGAAAGAACAGCGTGAACACGCCCGCTCCGTCGATCCTTGCGGCCTCCACCACCGATGGCGAGATGTTCTGCAGCCCGGCGAGAAAGATAATCACGTTCAAACCAACCGAAGACCAGATCGTCACGATGCACACGGCAAGGAGCGCGAGGCTCGGATCGCCGAGCCAGTCGGGTGCAGGAACATGAAATATGTCAGCGATAGTGGAGCTGACGACTCCATCCTTGCGGAACAGCTGTTGCCAGATCATTGCGACGGCAACACTGGAGGTGACAACGGGTGCGAAAATCAGGACCAGGTAGAGGGTCCTGGTCTTCAGTTTCTCAAGAGCGACTGCAAGGATCACCGCGAGAGCGAGACCTATTGGCACCGTGATGAGCGCGATCAGCAGGGTGTTGAGGATGGCGCGCCACAGCAGTGGGTCGACCATCTCGGACTTGAAATTGTCAAAACCTACCCAGCTCAGCGGATTGAGGCCGTCCCACTCTGCAAACGACAGCACGAGACTGGCCACAAAGGGTACCATCACGAAGATAGCCATCCCGATGAGTTGTGGCGCAACGAACACAAAGCCCCAGCGTCGATCCCGGCGCCGCCAGGCGGACTCCTTTCGGAGCCCGTCTGGCGCACCGGTGATCTCCGTGAGCCCAGTGGCGAGGGTGCCCTGCCGAAGCGTCACGGTCTGATCTACTTGCCTGTCTTGTCCTGAATCATTTTGGCAACGTCATCCAGTGTTGCCTTGGTCGACGTCTTGCCCTGATAGAGCGCAAGCATCTTTTCGCTGATGTCCCCGGACAGCCCGGCGACAGACGCTTCCGTTGTGAAGTCCTCGAAACCGAGGTCCCGCATGTCCAGCATCGTCTGGGCATGAGCCGGGTAGCCGTCGAGCACAACCTGGTCAGCACCCTTGATCGATGGCACCGCATTCCCACCACCCTGAAGGCGGAAGGTCTGCCCTTTCGCGCTCAGGAAGTTGGTCCAGAACGTGAAAGCGGCAGCCTTGTTCTTCGTCTTCGCATTGATCGCAAGGTAGCTGACCGCAACACCGGATGGCGCAGCGACACCGTCAGGGGTTGGCCACCGCACGATGTCGTAATCCTCCGGGTCGCCTGCTGCCTTGACCGTTCCGATGGTGTACCGGCCCTGAACGAAGAATCCAGCCTTGTGGGTCACGAAGACGCTGTCCGCACCCGCGCCTTCAGGAAGCGTGTCGGCCACAACGAAGGTCTTGTCCTGGAAGTTCTTGGCAAAGACGTTGAGCGCATCCACTGATGTCTGATCCTTGTTCGCAACAAACGCGCCAGAGTCGTCAAAGACTTTTCCGCCCTGGGTCACGATCCAGCTCCAATGGGTTGCCCAATAGTTCCAGAACATCGATCCGGTGAGCCCTGCCGACTTCAACTTCGCATTCATTTCGAGGTATTTGTCAGTCGTCCATTTGCCGTCTGCAGCGAGGGCTGCCGGATCTTCTGTTACGCCAGCAGCCGCAAGGGCTTTCTTGTCGTACCAGAGCACGTCCGGATTCGAGTCGTTTGGCGCTGCATAGATGTCGTTGCCCTTCTTCGTGGCGCCGAACAGTCACTGGGCAAAGTCATCCGGTTTGGTCAAGCTCGCACTCGAGTTCATGAGATCGGTGAGCGGCATCAGCGCGCTGGAGCTGACAAACTGGCCAATCTTGTCGTCGCCGATGTAAAAAACGTCCGGCGCTGTACCGGATGCGAGTTGGGCGAGCAGTTTGGTGTGGTAGTCGCCATAGTCAGCGACGGGCTGGAGGACCACTTTGATATCCGGGTGGTCCTTCATGAACTGGGTGTCGAATTCCTTGTATCGGGTGAGTTCCTGTGGAGTGCCCCAGGTTGACCAGACGACGGTGGTTTGACCGCTCGAGGATCCTCCGGATCCGGAACACGCAGCCATACCGAGCGCAAGTGCTGCAGCGGCACCAATGGCCACCGTTCGCCTCACGGTTGAGTTGAAGCGGGACATCACAACCTCATTCCTTGAGCATGGAGTTACTCTTGTTGAGGTGTATTATGTATACAGAATGCCGGAAATGTCAAGCGTTCGCACGATCAACACAGCTGTGCCAAGTCGAGGGCACCCAATAATGGGTGCTCAGCGCGTACGAGGCGTCGTGCAGGCCTTGACTACCGCTCTGCGACGAGCTTCGCGGCAAGAAGCTCAGCGATCTGAACGGCATTCAGCGCGGCACCCTTGCGCAGGTTGTCGTTACTGATGAACAACGCCAAGCCGCGCCCATCCGGCACGCCCTCGTCCTGGCGGATGCGGCCGACGTAACTGGGGTCGTTGCCCGCGGCCTGCAGAGGTGTTGGGATATCAGCGAGCTCGACACCGGGGGCATCGGACAGCAACTCTTTCGCGCGCTCCGGCGACAGCGGACGGGCAAACTCCGCGTTGATCGACAGGGAGTGGCCGGTGAACACCGGAACGCGCACGCAGGTTCCGCTCACCAACAGGTCGGGGAGCTCGAGAATCTTTCTGCTTTCGTTCCGGAGTTTCTTCTCTTCATCGGTCTCACCAAGGCCGTCATCGACCAGGCTCCCGGCAAACGGGATGACGTCAAACGCGATCGTTGCCGGAAACGTTGAGGCTGGCGGAAAGTCGACCGCACGCCCGTCGTGAACCAGCTCGATAGTTTTGTCCTGACCCACGGCAGCAGTGACCTGCGCGAGAAGCTCCTCGCCCCCGGCAAGGCCAGCACCGGAAACCGCCTGGTAGGTGCTCACAATCAGGCGTTGCAGGCCGGCCTCCCCATCAAGCACCTTGAGGATTGGCATCGCCGCCATGGTGGTGCAGTTGGGGTTCGCGATAATTCCCTTGCGCGCCTCCGCAATCGCGTGCGGGTTGACCTCGCTGACCACGAGCGGCACATCCGGATCCATCCGAAAGCCGGACGAGTTGTCCACAACTGTGACGCCCGCGGCAGCGAATCGCGGTGCTTGCGCGCGCGACGTTGACGCACCCGCGGAGAAGATCGCGATATCCAACCCGGTGGGATCCGCAGTCTCGGCATCCTCCACCTCAATCTCGTCGTCTCCCCACGGCAACGTCGTGCCGGCGGATCGAGCTGAGGCAAAATAGCGGATGTTTGCCACAGGAAAGTTGCGCTCCGCAAGGAGTGTGCGCACGACCGCGCCAACCTGGCCGGTCGCGCCGACAACACCGATGTTCACGCCTGTTGCCGTCATCGCCCGGTACCCCCATGCACAACAGCGAGTTCGTCACCATCAAGGCCGAAAGCAGTATGAACTGCGCGGACAGCATCGTTGATTGTGTCCGCGCGCGTGACAACGGAGATGCGGATCTCACTCGTGGAAATCATCTCAATGTTCACCCCAGCATTGAAAAGGGCGGTGAAAAGTTGGGCAGAAATTCCCGAACTGGTGCGCATCCCCGCACCAACCAGCGCAAGTTTAGCGATCTGGTCGTCGTACTGGAGACTCTCGAATCCCACACTGCCCTGCTCAAGCAGCAGCGCCTGCATGACGCGGGCGCCCTCCGACATGGGAAGCGTGAACGAAATGTCGGTCAGGCCGGTGTCCACCGCCGAAACGTTCTGCACGATCATGTCAATATTCGCTTCGGTGCCGGCGACAATCGTAAAAATCTGTGCGGCCTTACCAGGAACGTCCGGCACACCAACCACGGTGATCTTGGCCTCGCCAAGGTCGACCGCAATCCCTGAGATCATTGCCTCTTCCACGACTTCTCCATCCTTCGGGTTGATCACAAGAGTGCCCGGGTTGTTGTTAAACGAGGAGCGCACGTGAATTATCACACCGTGCCGCCTGGCATATTCCACCGCACGAATATAGAGAACCTTCGCTCCACCTGCGGCAAGCTCAAGCATTTCCTCGCTGGTGATCCGGTCCATCTTTCTCGCGGAGGGCACAATCCGCGGATCTGCCGTGAACACGCCGTCCACGTCAGTGTAAATTTCGCACACTTCAGCACCGAGGGCGGCCGCAAGAGCCACCGCGGTCGTATCGGAACCGCCTCGTCCTAGCGTTGTAATGTCGCCGGTTCCCCTATTGAAACCCTGAAAGCCCGCAACGATCGCAATGGCGCCAGCATCGAGAGCACCCTGAATTCTGGTCGGGTTGACCTCAACGATGCGGGCACTCCCGTGCCGGGCATCCGTCGCCATGCCAGCCTGGCTCCCGGTGTAGGAGCGCGCTTCGAAACCCTGATCTTTGATGGCCATCGCCAGGAGCGCCATCGAGATGCGCTCACCCGCGGTCAGCAACATGTCCAGTTCGCGTCCCGCCGGCAACGGTGAAACCTCTTTAGCGAGATCGACCAGTTCGTCGGTTGTGTCGCCCATGGCCGACACAACAACCACGACGTCGCAACCCGACTTTCGGGTTTCGACGATACGTTTCGCAACCCGTTTGATTCCGGTGGCGTCAGAAACGGATGAGCCGCCGTACTTCTGCACGATAAGGCTCACGGGTACTCCCACAGGTTGTCGGTGGTGAAAGGGTAATTCTACCGGCCGTCAGGCCTGTACTACGCGGCGACCCTCGAAAGCGCGACCGAGGGTCACTTCGTCCGCATACTCAAGGTCACCTCCGACCGGAAGCCCAGAAGCGAGCCGAGTGACACGCAGGCTCGGCTGAATGAGCAAACGGCTGAGATAACTTGCCGTTGCTTCACCCTCCAAATTTGGGTCGGTGGCGATGATGACTTCCCGCACTGTTCCGTCAGCGAGCCGCTCCATCAACTGGCGGATTCGCAAGTCATCCGGACCGACACCGTCGATCGGGCTGATCGCCCCACCGAGCACATGGTAGAGCCCCTTGAACTCGCGAGTCCGCTCGATTGCCGCGACATCTTTCGCCTCTTCAACGACACAAATAGTCTCGGGCGAACGACGGGGATCCCGGCAAATTGGGCAGCGCTCCTGCTCCGTGACGTTGCCGCATACTTCACAGAACCGCACCTTTTCACGCACCTCGACCAACACTTCTGCGAGGCGCGAAACATCAAAAGATTCGGTCTGGAGTATATGAAAAGCGATTCGTTGTGCCGACTTCGGCCCGATCCCGGGAAGCCTTCCCAACTCGTCGATGAGCTCCTGAACAATACCCTCGTACACGTATCAGCCCTCCCGGGTTGGAGCAACCTTGGGCGCAACCGCCTGCTCTTCGATGAAGTTCGCCCCGAGAATCTCGCGGACGACCGCCTCACCATAACGCGGTTTGCCGGCGGTGTTTTGGGCAGAAGCTGAAGCCGGCGCGGACGCTTCCTTGGACTCGGTCGCGCCGTTCGGTTTTTTACTGCTTTGCGCAGCCGATTCCTTCTTTGTCGCCTTCGGCTTCTCAGGGTTTGGAACTTCAGCGGACGGAATCTCGGCGACAGCCCAACCACCGTCATCGGGAGAAGGAGGCGGTTCCTGATCCGGCCCGCTCAAGACTGGCGGAATTTCGTCCTGGTTGGATTCTGCCCCACGAACGGCGTCGACACTGGCCACGAGGCCCGGCGTAAATCCTAGTACGTCGAGAACGGCCTTCTTGAGGATATCGCCGACACCCTCTCCCGGTGTCGAACGCTGCTTCAGCGCCTCAACATCTTTCTGACTGGGGAAAGACAGCACGAGCACACTGCCCTCCCGCAACTCCTTGGGTTGGGCTGTATAGAGGACAGTCCACGCTGTGCGCTTGGACTTCGACACGACCTCAAGGATTTCGGGCCAGGAGTCCTTGACCTGTTGCAGGGTGACTCCACCGATCTCGGCGGGCGGGGTCTCGACAAGCTCGACCGGAGAGATTTTGGGGTCGACCAGCGCGCTGGAGCCACGGGGCGAAGGCGATTTCTCGCCTTCGTTGGCGACGCCAGCGCCGACCGCCGTCTCGGCGGTCGGGGTCTCGAGAGGCTCGACCGGAGAGGACGAAGCAGCAGCACCCTCCACCCCAATCCGACGCTCTAGCCGCTCCACCCTTGCGAGGGTGCCTCGTGCAGAAGCATCCGAGGCGGGCACAAGTATGCGGGCGACCATGAGTTCGAGGTGCAAGCGCGGGGAGGTCGCGCCGGTCATCTCGGTGAGCGCGCCGGCCACAACGTCTGCGGCCCTGCTCAACTCGGCTTCACCGAATCGGGTCGCCTGCTGTGCCATCAGGTCAATTTCGTCCTGCTGGATGCCGCGCAACACCGCCGCAGAACCCGCTCCGGTTGCGGCAACAATGATGAGGTCACGCAAACGTTCCAACAGATCTTCGACGAACCGCCTTGGGTCCTGGCCGGTCTGGATGACCCGATCCACCGCACCGAAGGCGGCGGCCGCGTCCCGAGCGCCGATGGCGTCGATCACTTCACCCAGCAGGCTGGCGTGCGTGTACCCGAGCAGCGCGACCGCGCGCTCGTACTCGACAGAGTCACCTTCCGACCCGGCGATGAGTTGGTCGAGCAGCGACAGAGTGTCACGCACCGACCCGCCACCGGCACGCACGACGAGCGGAAGTACACCTGCGGCGACAGTCACCTTTTCACTGTCACAAATTTGTTGCACGTACTCAAGCATTTGGGCAGGTGGCACGAGCCGGAACGGGTAGTGGTGGGTTCGCGACCGGATGGTCCCGATCACCTTGTCCGGCTCCGTGGTCGCGAAAATAAACTTCACGTGCTCGGGCGGCTCTTCGACAATTTTCAGCAGAGCGTTGAAGCCTTGCGGGGTGACCATGTGCGCTTCATCAAGGACGAAGATCTTGTACCGGTCGCGGGCAGGGGCGAAGACGGCACGTTCGCGCAGGTCACGCGCGTCATCGACACCGTTGTGGCTGGCTGCGTCGATCTCAACGACATCCAGCGATCCGCCACCGTCTCGCGCCAGTTCAACGCAGCTTGGACATTTTCCGCACGGGGCGTCCGTTGGGCCCTCGACACAGTTGAGGCAGCGGGCGAGGATGCGCGCCGACGTTGTTTTGCCGCAACCACGCGGGCCACTGAACAGGTAGGCGTGGTTCACCCGGTTGGTGCGCAGCGCGGTCATGAGCGGCTCGGTCACCTGGGACTGGCCGATCAGTTCGGCAAAGTTTTCTGGCCGGTATCGGCGATAGAGGGCGGTAACCACCACCCCATGCTACTTGGAGCGACTGACGCGGTGCCGCGCCAAAGCCGGGCCACTACTGAGCGATGCTCGCCGCGGTCTGTCTGGCAATGTCAAGCTCTTCATTTGTCGGGATCACGAGGACTGCGATCGGAGCATCGGCTGCGGAGATTAGACGCGGCCCGGATCCGGTGGCCTCATTGCGCTCGGCGGAAACGCAAATGCCTAAGCCTTCCAACCCGGCGAGCGAGCCTGCGCGTACGAACGCGTTGTTCTCACCGACACCGGCGGTGAAGACGATAGCGTCTGCGCCGCCAAGCTGAGCGAGGTAGGCGCCAACGTAGTGCCGGATGCGGTGCAGGTACACCTCGAGTGCAAGCTGTGCCCTGACGTCACCGGCATCCGCACTCGACTGCACGTCCCGGATGTCGCCGTGGCCGCCGAGCCCGAGCAGCCCACTTTCATGATTCAGAAGTGCGTCAGTTTGCGTGACCGACATTCCCTGACGTTGAAGGTGTAGTACGACGCCCGGATCAATATCTCCGCCTCTGGTTCCCATCATCAGGCCCTCGAGCGGGGTCATCCCCATGGACGTTTCCACAGATCGGCCGCCATCAACCGCACACGCTGACGCGCCGTTTCCGAGGTGCAGGATGATCAGCTTCAGTTCGGCGATCGGCCGGCCAAGGAATTCTGCCGCGGCGGCAGCCACGAAACTGAACGATATGCCATGGAACCCGAACCGCCGGATGCCTTGGCTCTTCGCGACGTCGGCGTCGATCGCGTAGGTGTAGGCAACTGCGGGCAAAGTTTGGTGGAACGCCGTGTCGAACACGGCGACCTGCTGCACACCGGGAAACGTTTTCTCTGCCGCCAGAATTGCCGCGAGAGCGGGTGGGTTGTGAAGCGGCGCGACACTCGACAGTTCTTCGATCCCGTGCTTGACCTGGTCGGTAATGAGCGTTGGTTTTTGGTACTTCTCACCGCCGTGCACCACCCGGTGGCCGATGCCGGTCAGCCGATCCTTGATGTCTATGCCCTGTGCCTGCAGGTCAGCGACCATGCGCTGAAAAGCGGACGTGTGGTCCCGGGCGCTGGAGCCACTCTCCCCAATGCGCTCGATGAGCCCGGAGGCGAGAACCTTCTCATCGTCGAGTTCGATGAGTTGGTACTTCAGGGATGACGACCCCGAGTTGATGACGAGAACCCGACTCATCCGCTCTTGCTTTGTGATCTCACGGCACTGTGGGCCTGGATGGCGGTGATGGCAATGGTGTTCACGATGTCCTGCACGCTAGAGCCCCGCGACAGGTCGTTGACGGGCAAACGCAGCCCCTGCATGATCGGCCCGATCGCGACAGCTCCGGCGCTACGCTGAACGGCTTTGTAGGTGTTGTTGCCCGTATTCAAGTCTGGGAATATAAACACGGTTGCGCGCCCGGCCACCTCGGAGTCCGGCAATTTGGATCGGGCGACCGCGACATCCGCCGCCGCATCGTACTGAATCGGGCCGTCGATGGGTACACCGGGGAGCCGTTTTTGCAGCATCGCTGTTGCGGCCCGAACCTTGTCTACGTCCGCTCCTGTGCCGGATTCTCCAGTCGAGTAGGAGAGCATCGCAATGCGCGGCTCGATGCCGAACTGAGTCGCCGTTTGCGCGGCGGACACGGCGATGTCGACCAACTGTTCTGCTGTGGGATCGGGGATGACCGCACAATCCCCGTAAACCAGTACCCGGTCGGCGAGCGCCATCAGAAACACGCTGGAGACGATCGAAACATCCGGCATGGTTTTGATGATCTCGAACGCCGGCCGCACCGTTTGCGCGGTGGTGTGCGCGGCACCGGAAACCATGCCGTCGGCCAGCCCCAGGTGCACCATCAGGGTTCCAAAGTAGGAGGGATCAGTAACGGTGTCGCGTGCCCGGTCCAACGTGACGCCCTTGTGTGCTCTCAGCCGTTGGTATTCTCCGGAAAATTTCCACCGCAGAACGTCGTCGAACGAGCTGACCACCTGGGCTTTCTGGATGTCCAGGCCGAGCCCGATCGCGCGCGACCGCACTTCGAATTCTTCGCCAAGGATGGTGAGGTCGGCAATCCCCCGACTGAGCACGGTGGCGGCGGCGCGCAGAATCCGGTCATCTTCACCTTCCGGCAACACGATGTGGCGGAGGTCTGTCCTGGCGCGTTCGATAAGGCTGTACTCGAACATGAGCGGAGTGACGACGGAGGTCCGCTCCACCTCGAGCATTCCGAGTAGGGTGTCGGCGCCGACGTGGCGTTCGAACAGCGCCTGCGCGGTGTTGAGTTTGCGTTGAGAGTCGGCAGCTAGTCGTGGACGGATGCGGTTGATTTGCACCGCGGTGTCGTAGCTGCCGAGTTCGGTGGCGATGATCGGCAGGGTTGGGCGGATGCCGTCGATGAGCCGAACGATCGGCTCCGGCAGCTCGAAGCCGCCGTTCAGCACGATGCCGGCGACGGACGGGAACGTGCCGGACTCGTTGGCCATGAGGACGGCGAGCAGAACCTCGGCCCGATCTCCTGGCACGACGACGACGGATCCTTCGATCAGCCGGGGCAGCACATTGGTCATTCCCATGGCCGCCATGACGACGCCGAGGGCTTCACGGTCGAGCAGATCGGGGTCGCCGTAGATCAGTTCGCCGTGTGTGGCTTGCATGATCGACCGCATGGTTGGTGCGACCAGGACGGGGTCTTCCGGCACCGTCCACACCGGGATTCCCGGCTCCGCCAATCCGATGGCAGCGGTGATTTGGTCGAGCGCGTCCGGGTCCGCCCGGTTGGCGACGATGGCCAGCAGGGTTGCGTGCTCGTGCTTGAGTTCTGCAGTGGTCACTTCTGCGAGCTGGCGAAGTGCGTCTGGCGTGCGTGCGTCCGGGCTGTTTCCGACCCTCCCGCCAAGCACGAGGACCACCGGTGCGCCAAGGTTTGCGGCGATGCGCGCGTTGAAACCGAGCTCGGTCGGGCTACCAATGTCGGTGTAGTCGGAGCCGAGGATGACGACTGCCTCACACTTCGCCTCGACCGCTTTGTAGCGTTCGACGATGGTGGAGAGTGCGGCGTCCGGGTGGTTGTGCACTTCTTCGTAGCTGACTCCCACGCACTCGTCGTAGTCGAGGTTAATGCCGTCGTGTTCGAGCAGCAGTTCAAGCACGTAGTCGCGCTCGGTGACGGATCTGGCGATGGGTCGAAACACTCCGACGCGTTCGATGGACCGGACCAGCGTGTCGAGAACGCCAAGAGCGATCGTCGACTTTCCGGTGTTTCCTTCGGCGGAGACAATGTAGATGCTGCGGGCCACTCGTCCAGCCTACGGCTCCCGCCGCGCTGGTTACCTGCGCACGCACAGCCCGACCCGGAGAAACCACCAGGGGAGATGGGTTTCGATACGCCGCCAAAGGCGACTACTCAGTCAACGGGAGAGGGCCAATCAGCGGGCGAGGGAAAACAAGGACCCCTCACGCACCCGCCAGAGCCCGGTTACCCTTGCTACGTTTCCGTCCTGGGGGAGTTGGCCTGGGTGGCGCCACGCGAGGGGCCGCCCAAAGTCTACTTGAAAGCGCTGCGCTACTGGAAAGCGCGGGTCTGCCGGAAAGAGCGGACCTACAAGGAATGGGCGATCTTCTCGGTGGTCGTCTCCCCCAGCACCTGCGACTGGGCTGCCGACCTCACCATCATGGCCGTCACCACGAGCCACGCGGCACCGGCAATCCAGGTGCAGATGACACCCATGTCGTGCACGACCGGCAGACCAAGGAGCGCGCCGAGGTGGATGCTGGAAACCGAGAACATTCCGAGCGGAAAGACCATGCTCCACAACTCAGATTCGTATCGCACCGGGTACCGCTTCACCGCGTGGCGCCAGAGACCGAAGATCACGAGCAGCGGAATCCACCACACCCCGAAAGCCCACAGCATGAACGTGAACCCAGAAATGAAGTCGTGCGTAGCCACCATGATTGGGAGATCCGTCAGCAGGCTCAGGATCGACCAGCCTGCGTACACCGTAATCGCGGTGGCGCCCATGTACACCCAATAGGTGGGCCGGATGTCGAACGCATCCTGGGTGGTGGTCATCAGGCGCAGCGTGATGATGACGGTCAAAATGATGTACAGCATCACGCAGATGCTCCACATCCCCACGGCAATGACACCGAGAAGGTTGATGTTGAGCCCGTGGTCGAGGATGCCGGTCACTACGGAGATTGACTGAGTGGCGACCACCCAAATGAACCAACTTCCGTTGGCTTTGTGCGCCGGGGGGCCGTCTTGGGGCCCGAGCATCATTGCCGCCGCAATGCCGTAGGTGAGTACGAGCCAAAACGGAACGCTGACGCACAGGAGCACGATCGTCACGAGGGGTTCGATCGAGAAAAACAGCGCGCCGACCACGTTCATTGCGGCGACGATGGTGGCATACCCAAACGCAATGGCCGGATTGCGAGCATCCGCGTAGACGTGATCCC
>JBDSZO010000035.1:0-3670 GCA_039925105.1 Terrimesophilobacter sp.
CAGCACAGCCAATCCAAGGAGTGATTACACATGACTGAAGAGCCGATCCGCATCCTCGCGCCGAGGGAAGCAATTCCGACGATCAAGCGTGAACTCTCGCGCAGAAACTTCCTGGCATTCTCTGCCGCGGCCGCATCCGTTGCGACGCTCGCCGCCTGCACCCCCGGTGGCGGCGCGGCGCCAGGAGCCGGAATCAAGGCGTCCGGTGGTCCACTCGAATCGAGCCTCAACATTTTCTCCTGGGGTGACTACGACGACCCGGGAGTAGTGCAGAGCTTCACCGACAAGCTCGGCCCGAAAGTCACGTTTGGTTCGTACGGTTCCAACGAGGAAATGATTTCCAAGCTCATCGCCGCCAAGGGTACAAGCGGTTACGACATCGTCGTTCCAACGGGAGTCTTCGTGCCGCAGCTTGCCAAGGCCGGACTCCTTGAGGAGTTGAACCACGACCTGATTCCGAACCTCAAGTACATGGATCCTGCATTTCTCAAGCAGGAGTGGGACCCAGAGAACAAGTACTCCGTCTGCAAGGCGTGGGGCACGACCGGGTTCGTGTACGACAAGAACATCATCAAGCGCGACCTCACAACGTGGAACGACTTCCTCGACGCCGCGCAGAACGAGGCGAGCGGCAAGACTTCGGTACTCGACGATCCAGCCGAGATCACCGGAATGTATTTCTGGGCCAACGGGATCGATTGGAACACGACGAAAAAGGAGGACCTCGACGCAGCCGAGGACTACCTTGTCAAAAACCTCGCCCCCCACATCTCTGCGTTTGACTCCTATCCGGGAGGCACCGCCATTCCTGAGGGAACCCAGGTGCTCATGCAGGCGTGGAACGGTGACGCGCGCCTCGGAATCATCAACGGTGGCGAGCCGGATCGCTGGGCCTGGCGCCTAGGCTCGCCGTCGACAGAACTGTGGATGGATAACTGGTCGATCGCGACGGGTGCCAAGCACCCCGAGGCGGCGCACGCCTTCATCAACTACACGATGGTGCCGGAGACCCAGCTCATCCAGTTGGACTACATCGGGTACCACACGGGCGCTGCAGGCATTGAGGCAGCGGCAAAGTCCGAGGGCCTCGACATGCTCGACTTCGTGTTCTTCACTCCCGAGCAGCTCGCCACCATGAAGAATGGTGAGCTGAACGAGGCACAGGATCGCGTTGTCGCGATCTGGACCGCCATGAAGGCCGCTGCGGGTGCCTAAACTGCGACTGCCAAAAGCCACCCTCGCGCTGCCGGCGTGGGTGTGGCTTTTGGCCTTCTTCGCAGCGCCCGTCGGCCTGATCGTCTGGTACAGCTTCGGATACAAGCCGAGCATTTTCGGAACGCACGCCAACGACATCCTGTCGTTGGATCGCTACGTTGAAGCACTTTCTC
Source organism: Terrimesophilobacter sp. (assembly GCA_039925105.1). Taxonomy (GTDB): domain Bacteria; phylum Actinomycetota; class Actinomycetes; order Actinomycetales; family Microbacteriaceae; genus Terrimesophilobacter. Next base: position 1,389 of record JBDSZO010000035.1, read on the forward strand.
CGACGTTCTTCTCAACCTTTTCGAACACCCTGTGGGTGGGGGTCGTTGGCACGCTCATCTGCCTGGTTATCGGGATGCCGGTCGCCTACTGGATGGCCGTAAAAGTTCCGGTGGCCAAGCGTGGTCTCCTCATCGCCGCCATCATGATCCCGTTCTGGACCAACTTTTTGGTGCGCACCATCGGGTGGCAAATCATCCTGTCACCGCAGGGCTGGCTTTCCCAGGGCCTGCAGGCGATCAGCTTCATTGATGGTCCGCTGGAGATCCTCTACACGCGCACTGCGGTGCTCATCGGTGTCGTCTACAACTATTTGCCGCTCATGATCCTGCCCCTGTTTGTCGCGTTCGACCGCGTCGGTGAGCCGCTGCGTGAAGCGTCGAAGGATCTCGGTGCCGGGCGCCTGCACACATTTTTGCGGGTCACCATTCCGTTGGCACGACCCGGCATCATCGCCGGCCTGCTGCTCGTCTACATCCCGCTCATGGGTGACTACATCACCGCGACCGTTCTTGGCGGTGCGAAGGGCAACATGGCCGGGCAGCTCGTGGCCAGCCAATTCCAGTCCGCGCAGAACTGGGCGCTCGGCTCCGCCATGGCCGTGATCCTGATCCTTACCATCCTGCTGAGTGCGGCGGTACTCGGCCTCATCATCTGGCTGGCAACACTGCCGTTCCGCTCGCACTACCGACTGCGATTGGGGGAAGCGTCATGAGCAACTCCGAGACCAAGCGCATCGCCCTCGAGCGAAGTTCGCGCAACGAAACGTCAGCAACGGCATCCGCAGCGGTGCTCATGAAGCCGCGCCGCTCCGTGTCGGACCGCCTGTTCACCATTTGGGGCATCATCGTGCTCCTGTTCCTGTTCGCGCCGATCCTCGTGATCCTCGTGTACTCGTTCAACACCGGGCGCCTGCTCATCGCATTCGACGGTTTCGGGATCGATCCGTTCCTGACAATCCTGAACAAGCCGGCCATCCAGAACGCGGTATGGGTGTCGATCCGTTCGGGCGTACTCTCGGCACTGTTCGCCACCGCTATCGGCACCCTTGCCGGTGTGGCCATGGCGCGTCGTCCGGGCAAATGGGTCGGCTGGTTCCTGGTAGTGCTCATTCTCGTGACGGTGACCCCTGAAATTGTGGATGCCGTTTCGCTGCTGCCCTGGGTTGTCTTCCTCGGCCAGGACCTCGGAATGACGATCTTCAACGACGGTATCTTCCGTCTGGTGGTCGGAAACTCGCTCTTCTCCATCGCTGTCGTGAGTTATATCGTTCGTGCACGGCTCGTTGGCATTAGCGAGAGCCTTGAGGAGGCATCCGCCGATCTCTACGCCCCACCACTGCGCACGTTCTGGCGCATTACACTCCCGCTCGCGATGCCGGCGGTGCTCGCTGGCGGACTCCTGTCCTTCACGCTCAGCCTCGACAACACGATCATCTCGTCGTTTGTGTCGATCTCCGGCACGACACCGTGGCCGGTGTACGTCCTGAGTGCGGTGCGCGGCGGCTTGAGGCCGGAGATCGCCTCGGTCTCAACGCTCATGCTCATCCTCACCCTGATGTCGCTGGTCCTTGTGGCGTGGGTGTTGAAACGTTCCGGTGACTCTGCGACGGAAATCGCCAGGACCATGGCCGGCAATTGACCACTCAGAAACAGATTGGGATTCAAGATGCAACCAGCTGAGACTGTCTTTGTTGACGGCCCGGTGTTCACCGCAGACACTGTTCGTTCGCGTGCGAGCGCGGTGGCGGTGAGCGGCGAGCGGATCGTCGCCGTTGGCCATGAAGAGGTGCGGGAGCTGATCGGTGCGAACACGGAGGTCATCGACCTGAGTGGTCGCATGTTGGTCCCCGGCTTTCAGGATGCCCACGTGCATCCGGTCTGGGGCGGACTGGACATGCTGCGCTGCGACCTGGGTGAATTGAACTCGCGCCAGGACTATCTGGAGCGCATCGGAGAGTATGCGCAAGCGAATCCGCAACTGGAGTGGGTTCTTGGCGGCGGCTGGTCGATGAGTGCCTTCCCCGGCGGCACCCCTCGTGCCAGTGATCTCGACTCGGTCGTTCCCGATCGTCCAGCGTTTCTGCCAAACCGTGACGGCCACGGAGCGTGGGCTAACTCGCGAGCGCTCGAGCTCGCCGGAATCACCAAGGACACCCCGGACCCTGATGATGGCCGCATCGAGCGTGACAGCAATGGCATTCCGACGGGTACGCTGCACGAAGGAGCGATGGCTCTGGTCAATCACCTCCTGCCTCGCACAGACGACGCGATGCTGGTGGAGG
>JBDSZO010000036.1:0-3353 GCA_039925105.1 Terrimesophilobacter sp.
GTCAAGTTCGCGGGAACCATCGAGCAGCTGCGGGCGCAGTACGGCGACTCCAAGACGCTGCTCGGTTCCGCCGGTGACAACATCGGAGCATCGCTGTTCGCTTCGTCCAGCCAGCGCGACAAGCCGACCATTGATGTGCTCAACGTACTCAAGTTGGAGTCGTCGGTGGGTAACCACGAGTTCGACACCGGATATCCAGACCTGATCGGGGACATTGCTGGTTGGACGAACTGGGACTACCTAGGAGCGAACGTCTACCTGAAGGGCACGACCACCCCCGCCCTGCAGGAGTACGTGATTGTCGACCTCGAGGGCGTCAAGGTTGGCGTCATCGGTGCGGTTACCAAGGATACCCCGAGTCTGGTTTCGCAGAGCGGAATCGCAATGCTCGACTTCGGTGACCCGGTTGCGGCAGTCAACAGGGTTGCGGCCCAGCTCTCCGATGGTGACTTGTCAAATGGCGAAGCCGACGTGATTGTCGCGGAGTACCACGAGGGTGCTGGGAAGGGCACTTCCGCCGGCGGAACTCTGGAAAATCAGGTCGCGCTCGGCGGCGCGTTCGCGGAGATCGTCAACGGCACGTCAGCCAATGTCGACGTCATCTTCACCGGCCACACGCACCAGGCGTACGCGTGGGATGGCCCGATCCCGGGCGCCCCGACGAAGACTCGCCCGGTTCTGCAGACCGGCAGCTATGGCGCCAACATCGGCCAGGTTGTGGTGACGTTCGACAAATCAACGGATGCCATCACGGGATACACCGTGCGGAACGTTCCGCGCACCACGGTCGATAACGCCACCCTGGCTGCGACCTACCCGCGGGTCGCCGAAGTCAAGACCATCGTTGATGATGCGCTTGCTGCCGCGGCAGTCATTGGTAACACCCCGGTTGGGTCTGTTACCGCAGACATCTCGCGCGCGTTCACTGCCCCGACAGTCGAGGACCGCGGTTCTGAGTCGACGATCGGCAACCTGGTCGCCAACTCGCTGGTGGCTTCGCTGGGAAGCGCAGACCGGGGCGGTGCCGAGATCGGCATCGTCAACCCCGGTGGGCTGCGTACCGACCTGCTCTACGCACCCGATGGCGTCATCACCTACGCCGAAGCGAACTCCGTGCTGCCGTTCCTGAACAACCTGTGGACGACAACGCTCACCGGTGCACAGTTCAAGCTGGTGCTTGAGCAGCAGTGGCAGCGCAGCGAGACAGGGGTGCCATTCACGTCCGGCCGTACGTTCCTGAACCTCGGGTTGAGCGACAACGTCACCTACACCTATGACCCAAACAGGGCCATGGATGACCGGGTAACGGCGATCTACATTGATGGTCAGCCCATCGACCTGGCTCGCGACTACCGGATCGGGTCGTTCAGCTTCCTGCTTGAAGGTGGCGACAACTTCTGGGAGTTCAAGAACCGTACCAACACTCAGGACTCGGGTCTCGTGGACCGGGACGCCTGGATCGCGTACATCACCGCGAACAGCCCGCTGTCGCCGAACTTCGCACGGCATGCCGTGCAGGTGACGGATCTGGCGGAGGGTCCGGTGGCGCCGGGCGATACCGTGACATTCAACGTGTCCAAGTTGGACCTCACGTCGCTTGGGAGCCCGGCCAACACCGAGCTGACTCTCACCTGGGAGGGCATCGCGGGAACGCTGGGCACGGTTCCGGTGTCCGGCGGTACGGCAGCGGTCACGTTCACGGTGCCGGCTGAAGCAATTGGACCTGGCACGCTCGTGCTCACGGCAGCGCCATCCGGCACGATGGTGCGCGTTCCGATCAACGTCGAGTTGCCCACCCCGATGAACACGTCGCTGCCAACTATCTCCGGAATGCTGGAGGTCGGTAAGAAGCTCACCGCAAGTCCGGGTGAGTGGGACATGTCGGGACTGCACTTTGCCTACCAGTGGCAGGCGGATGGCGTCAACATTCCCGGTGCGACCGGCGTTGACTACAAGGTCAGCGCTGCGGATGCCGGCAAGCAGCTCACCGTGGTCGTAACGGCGACCAAGGGTAACCTGCCTCCGGGCACGGCGACCTCCGCAGCGGTGGTGGTGAATTACACCACATCAACGGATCTCAAACTGAGCCGGTACGTCAGTTTCTCTTGGCAGACCACCAAGGCGACCGTGACGGTGAAAACTGACGAGAAGGCCAAGCCGACGGGATCGGTGGTGATTTCGGTGAATGGCAATGCAGTTTCGACAGTGCCGGTCACCGCCTCCGACAGTGGGAAGGTGAGCGTGAACCTGCCGAAGTTCGCTAGCGGCGTTTACCTGGTGACGGCGGAGTTCATGCCGAGCAATACGACCACAACGGACGGATCAACCAGTAACCCCAGGGTCCTGATAATCCTGTTCTAACAACGCACGACTGGACCGCCGCCCGCAAACATATTGTGGACGGCGGTTTGGTGTGTCGGATCACGGGCTTTGGGGTTGCCCTCGGGGCTTGAGTCGCACTGTCGGGAGCTCAGGGGCGCGGAGCGGGGGTCCGTCGTAGCCGTCGACCTGGCCGAAGCGTCCATCCGGATCTGCGTTGTCAATGACGTCGGCCATCCATTTGGTGCGGGATTCGACAATCTCGTCATGACTGCGACCAACGAAGTTCCACCACATGACGATCGACTCGCCGAACGGTTCACCGCCGAGCAACAGGATGCGTGCGGGTTCGTCGCCGCACGCGATGGAGAGCCGGGATGCACCGGGGGCGTGGTAACCCAGGTGCGTGGGCGGGATGACTGCACCGTCGAGCGCAACCGATCCGGTGTCGACGAGCACGCCGTGTTCGAATGTGACATCAACGGGAACGGTGATATCGGTGTTCGGTGGCAGGTCGAATTGCGCACCGACGATCGGTGCGAACGCGTTCGCAGTGGAGGTGCTCCCGAGCAGGCTGCCAAGGAAAACGCTCACGCTCGCCCCCTCATGGTTGAACGCCTCCGGAGTGAACCGCTCGAATACCGGCTCGCGGTCGCGGTGAGTTTCTGGCAGCGCAGTCCAAAGCTGAACTCCGTGCAGGATCGTGGTCGCTGCTGTCGACACCTCGGAGTGTTGGATGCCGCGTCCGGCTGTCATGAGGTTCAGCTCTCCCGGTCGCACCATGGCATGCGCTCCGGTCGAGTCGCGGTGTTCGATCTCGCCGGCGAACAGCCAGCTCACTGTTTGGAGTCCGGTGTGCGGATGCGGGGGAACGACCATCCCGCCCGTCGTTGACACATCATCCGGGCCGTAGTGGTCGGCGAAGCACCAGGCGCCGATAAGCGAGCGGCCGCGTTGGGGGAGTGTGCGCCGAACCGTCATAGCCCGCGGGCCGCCGAGCGGTACATCGCGCGGTTCGAGCACGGTCACGCCCG
>JBDSZO010000037.1:0-4274 GCA_039925105.1 Terrimesophilobacter sp.
GGCGTCGATCGTGAGAGTATGGGCGGATGGCAGTGAATCCTGAGATCGCGGGACGCGTCTTCCCGCCAACGGAACCGTACCTTGTTGGGCGGGAAAAGATCCGCGAGTTCGCTCGCGCGGTGTTCTCCGAGAACCCGTTGAACCTTGACGAGAAGGCTGCAAAAGCCGCCGGCTACTCGGATGTTGTCGCGCCGCCCACTTTCCCGATCGTCGTCCAGGAGCGCACGCTCGCGCAATTATTGGCCGAACCGGATGCCGGAATCGACTTCACCCGCGTCGTGCACGGCGACCAGCGGTTCAGCTACACCCGCCCCATAGTCGCGGGCGACGAGCTCACGGCAACCCTTACCGTCACGAGCGTGAAATCCCTTGGCGGCCACAGCATGGTCACCTCGGAGTCATCCATCACAGACTCAACTGGCGCGCACGTCGTGACTGCCACCTCCACCCTCGTCGTGCGGGGTGACGAATGAGCGGCCGTGAGGGGGCCGAAAGTGCCCTTCCCGGGCCCCGTGAAGGGGAGATTGGGACCCCTCACGGAGATTTGAGCGTTGGCAAGGTGGTCGCCGAACGGGACATCCACCTCACCCGCGATTCGCTCGTGCGCTACGCCGGTGCGTCAGGGGATTTCAACCCGATCCATTACCGCGACGATGTCGCGATGAGCGTCGGGCTCCCCGGCGTGCTTGCCCACGGCATGCTTACCATGGGCATCGCCGCGCAGCCCGTCATCGACTGGCTTGGCGACCCCGGTCGGGTTATCGACTATCAGGTTCGTTTCACCAGGCCGGTGCTCGTGGATGCCGAGAACGGCGCCCATGTGAAGGTTGTTGCGACGGTCGGCGTGCTCGACGACGACGGTGCCCGGATCGACCTCACCGTCACCTTTGAGGACGCGACTGTGCTCGGAAAGGCTCAGATGCGAGTGCGAACGGACCGGGCGTGAACAGGAACAGCGCGTGAGGCTTGCTGAGTTGACCACGCTGCGTGTCGGCGGTGAAGCGCACAGCGTCGTTGAGGCGGCATCGTCCAACGAGCTTGAGCAGCACGTGCGCGATGCCTGGGCCAATGGCGACCGGTGGCTGTTGGTCGGTGGCGGCTCCAACCTGCTTGTCTCCGATGACGGTTTCGACGGCACCGTCATCCGCGCTCTCAATCGCGGCATCGAGCGGCTGCCCATTTCGACCACGAATGTCGAGAAAGATGTCGTCGTTCTCCGCATCCAGGCCGGCGAACCGTGGGACGCTGTCGTCGCGTTTGCGGTAGCGAATTCGCTCTCTGGCGTTGAAGCGCTCTCCGGCATCCCCGGTTCAGCCGGTGCAGCGCCCATCCAAAACATTGGGGCGTACGGGCAAGAGCTTGCCGACACGTTGGCGTCCATCGAGTTCCTCGACTTCCAAACCGGTGAACGCATCAACATTTCGGCGGACGAACTGGAACTCGGCTACCGCACGTCTGCCATGAAAAGGGGCCGGCTCGGCGTCGTACTGTCCATTGATCTTCGTCTTGAGCATTCCGAGCTGAGCCAGCCGGTCGCCTACGATCAGCTCGCATCACTGTTGGGGGTCCCTGCACGGGAGCGCGCCCCGCTGTCTCAGGTTCGCAACGCGGTGCTGTCGCTTCGCAAATCGAAGGGGATGGTGCTCTCGGATGACGACCCGGATTCGGTCAGCGCTGGCTCATTCTTCACCAACCCGATCGTGAACGAGAATTTCGCGCGCGGGCTGCCCATGGACGCCCCACGCTGGATTCTCGACCCGGATGCGCCGGAATCGCAGGTGAAGCTCAGTGCGGCCTGGCTGATCGAACATGCCGGAATCCGACGTGGTTTCTCCCTGCCAGGTTCTGCAGCCGCCATCAGCACCAAGCACACCCTCGCGCTGGTGAACACCGGCGGGGCAACCGCTGAGCAGATCGCAGAACTTGCCCGCTACGTGCACCTTCGCGTGCTCAGCGAGTTCGGCGTGAAGCTGCAGCCCGAGCCACAACTAATCGGTATCGACCTCTAGTTCCCTGAAAACTCTGCTTCGATCGTTCAGCCCACACAGTCACCGTGCCGCGGGAACCGATCGAGTATTCCGGCTCGGGGTTCGGCGGGCATCCATGGGCGGAGCTGGAATACTCGATCGGTTTTCGCAGCACCCTGAAGCGATTGTTTCAAGAACGACTCAGAGCAGCCCCAACTCCATGGCGCGTGTCACCGCCCGCGTCCGGTCGCTCACCTCGAGTTTCTCGAACGCGTGCAGCAGGTGTGTTTTCACTGTTGCTTCTGAGAGGAAGAGTTCCTTCGCGATGGCTGGGTTGCTGTGCCCTTGTGCGACGAGGCGCAGCACTTCCCTCTCGCGTGCGCTGAGCGACGGCGCGGCCGGTTTCTGCACCCGGTTGACCAGCAGGGCGGCGATGCGTGGCCCGAGCGCAACCTCTCCGCGTGCGACGGAGCGGATGCCGGCAAGGAGTTCTTCCTGCGGTGCAGCCTTGAGCAGGTATCCGGTGGCGCCTGCCTCGATGGCGGTGAGGATGCTGTCGTCACTTTCGTAGGTGGTGAGCACAAGCACCCGGATTTCCGGTTTGGTTGCAAGAATCTGTGCTGTGGCCTCGTCGCCCTTGATTCCCGGCATCCGCAGGTCCATGAGAACTACGTCTGGTTCGAGCTCAAGGGCGAGTTCGACGGCTTCCAGACCGGTTGTTGCTTCTCCGACGACGTCGAGATCGTCGGTGGTGCCCAAAAGTGCCACGATTCCGGCACGCACGACCGGGTGGTCGTCCGCGACAACGACGCGGGTTTTGGTCATGCCAGAACCTCCGTAGGGATGTGAACGCTCAGCACGGTACTGCCTTCGACGCTGGTGACGTGCAGGTTGCCGTTGACCAGGGCGAGCCGCTCGCGCATGCCGGCGAGACCGAACCCGCTTGCCGCGTTCTCCGGGTCGAACCCGGTTCCGTCGTCCGACACGTGAAGGTTCACACTCTCAGTGTTGCCGTCGACCGAGAGCGTCACGCTGGTAGCATTCGCGTGTTTTCTGACGTTCGACAGTGCCTCCTGGGTGCACCGCAGCAACACCACTTCGGTGTCGCGGTTCAGGGTGGGCACACTGTCGGCATCGACCGTCACCGTAACACCAGTTTCACGCTCAAAACGTTCCGCAAGCCGCCGTAGTGCCGGGATGATGCCCCCAGGAACTTCCACTGCGGCGCCGGATGCGACGAGCGCCCGGGTTTCGGACAGCGTCTCGCGTGCACTGTCTTCGATGAGCGCCAAAACGTTGCCCGTCTCATCCCAGTTGTGGGCGTCGAGGGTCCGCCTGGCACCCTGGACAAGCATCACAAGTCCGGTGAAGCTTTGGGCGGTAGTGTCGTGGAGTTCCCGGGCGAGGCGTTCGCGCTCGCTGGCAATGCCAGCATCCCGGTGCAAAGCGGCCAACTGGCCTTCTGCCGCCTGCAGCTCATCGATCAGTTGCTGCTTTTGGGCGCTCAGAGCGAAGATGCGACGAATCCAAAACCCAATCGCCAGGCTGAACCCCAGCGACAAGGCGCCGATAAATGCTGCCTGCGCGATGGACAAGGACGTGAACCCATCATTTGCGGTAAGTCCGATTGCCACGCTGACCGCCAGGACAACCGTCCAATCGTGTACCAGGCGATCACGAACACCGCCAGCGAGCCGAGGGCACCGAAAAGTGGTTGCGCGGGCATGCCCGGAGTGAACAGAAGCATGCCGGTGAGGACTGCCGCCATCACGCCGACGGCAATATGCCACCATTTCGGATTGTCCATTGTGACGATTCTCTCGCAGCGCGCGTTTAGGTGTCTTTGCGGATCCAGCGGAAAGTCATCCTGGTGGCGATCAACCCGACCACAAACCAGACGGCCATGTTGATGGCAACCCAACCAAGGTCCCAGGAACCGGTCTGCTCTGCGGCGGCGAAGCTCTCGGGCAGGAAGACGGCGCGCATACCCTGCGCCATCCACTTGAGCGGGAATACGCTCGCAACATTCTGCAGCCATTCCGGCAACATTGTGAACTGTAGGTAGACGCCGGAGATGAACTGCAGGAGCAGCACGATCGGAATGACGACCGCCGTAGCGCTCTTGCCGCTGCGCGGGAGTGCGGAGAGGGCGATCCCGAGAACACAACTGGTGATCACGCCGAGCAGGAACACCCAGGTGAACAGCAACCATTTCGCCGGATCGGTGGGCAGCTCGACGTTGAAAAGTACGCGGGCGACAAGCAGCAGAAGTGCTGCCTGCACCACCGCGCTGATCATGACCATGCC
>JBDSZO010000038.1:0-4606 GCA_039925105.1 Terrimesophilobacter sp.
ACGCGAGCGCGAGGATAAGGTACGGCTCGAACACGATCGTATAGAACTGAAAAACTGTGCGGTTCAGGTACAGCAGCCAGGGCAGGTATCCGGCGGCAAGCCCGATCAGAATCGCGCCCACCTGCCACTCGCGGTGTCGTACCAGCCGGTAGATCAGGTAGACGGCCGCTGCGACGGCGCCCCACCAGATGAGCGGATTCGCGATTTCAGTGATCGACTCCCCGCAGCGCACAAACTGGCACCCGTTCACACCAAAATCGCTGGCCCTGTAGTACATCGCGGTCGGCCGGATCATCAGCAACCAGGTGAGCGGATTAGCTTGATAACTGTGCTGCTGATGCTCACCGACATGGTACGCGTAGGCGCTCGCCTGGTAGTGCCAGAAACTTTGCACCGAGAGCGGCACCCAACTGAGCACACCCTGCCAAGCATTGCCCGCCTGCTCCGCCCAGTGCCGGTAGTAACCGCCGTCGGTGACGAACCAGCCGGTCCAGGTCACCTGGTAGCAGGCGAGCGCGATCGGCACCATCAACAGGAACGACACCGGCGCCTGTTTGAACGCTGTGCCGCTTCCGAAGAACGTCACTCCGGCGCGACGCCTGGCCATGGCGTCAACCACAAGGCTGTAGATCGCGAAGGCCGCCAGAAAGTAGATACCGTTCCACTTGACTGCGGAGGCGAACCCGAGGAGTGCTGCAGCCGCGATTAGCCACGGTCGCCACCACAGGGCCGGTCCCCAGTCGATCGTGCGCGATTCATTGGTTCTGCGTCGGATCCAGCGCTGAAGTCGTCGGGCGCTGTGCCCTCGATCGAGGAGCACCGCGCCGAACGCGAGCAGGACGAAGAAGGTGAGGATGCCGTCCAGCAGGGCCACCCGAGACATCACAATCGCGTTGCCGTCAATGGCGAGCAGCCCCCCGGCGATCGTCGCCAACAGGGTCGAACGAAACAGGCCTTTCGCGATCACCATGGTGAGGACCACCAGCAGGATCCCGACCAGGGCGGTACTGATCCGCCACCCGACAGAATCCTGCGCGCCGAACACGGCAAGACCGAGTGCGATGATCCACTTGCCGAGGGGTGGATGCACAACATACGAGCCGGCCTTCAGGAACCCATCGACGTCGCCGGCATTGAATGACTGGTCGGCCTCCGCCGGCCACTGGGATTCGTACCCGTTGTGCATCAGGGTCCAGGAATCTTTGACGTAATAGGTTTCGTCGAACACGAGCGAGTGCGGGTGGCCAAGATTCCAGAGCCGCAGGACTCCCGCAAGTACGGTGATCGCTATCGGACCGCCCCAGGTCCACGCGCGTGCTGCCGCGGGGTGTGTCTGCACCCGCGCCCACCAGTCGTCCATGCGCGATCCGGTCGGCTCAGCGTAGACAGGGTTGGCGTGCCAAGATCTGACACCCGCAGCGTTGACATCCGCGGCATCGACAACAGCGGTGCCGCCGTCCCCGACAACAACTCGGTCGAAGTCGCTGGCGCTGGTCACAGAGGTAATGCTAGCCAAACGAATTCGAAGGAGAGACCTGCGCCGCGACGCCGCTGTGTGCGTTTTTTGCACCCAGAGGCCGGATCTCCTTCAAATTAGTTCAGTGCGAGGATGGGGTGTGATCATCCTTGCCGCAACACCCATCGGCAATCTGGGCGATGCATCGCGGCGCCTCATCGAGGCGCTCGAAACGTGCCAGATCGTCGCGGCAGAAGATACCCGCACAACCATCCACTTGATGCGGGCGCTCGGGATTGAGAATCGGCCGCGCCTGATCGCGCTGCACGAACACAATGAGGTCGAGAAAGCTGCAGAAGTGGTCGCCTTGGCCAAGGACGCGGATGTTCTGGTGCTGAGCGACGCCGGAATGCCGGCCATCAGCGATCCCGGCTACACGCTGGTCGCCGCTGCCGCGAAGGAAGGCGTAACCGTCACGGCACTCCCGGGCCCGAGCGCGGTGTTGGTGGCGCTCGCCGTGTCCGGCCTGCCGACCGACCGCTTCACCTTTGAAGGGTTCATCCCGCGCAAGGGTCGGGTCGCCTGGTTCCGGCGCCTCGACCGTGAAGAGCGCACCATGGTCTTCTTCGAGTCTCCGCACCGCATCGCCGAGGCCCTCACCGATCTTTCGACAGCGCTCGGCGCGAACCGCAGGGTGGTGGTCGCCCGAGAGCTGACCAAACTGCACGAGGAAGTGCGTCGAGGAACCGCTGCCGAACTCGCCGACTGGGCTGCGGAGGGCGTGAAGGGTGAGATCTGCCTGGTCGTGGCTGGTGCCGCACCGGCATCCGTCACACTTGAGGACGGCATCGCGCAGGTGCAGGCTCAACGGGAATCCGGGGTTCGGCTCAAGGATGCCGCATCCGATATTGCAGAACTGACCGGGCTATCCCGCCGCGAGCTGTACCAGGGCGCACTCTCGCTCAAACTATCTGAGGCAGCTTCAACCGACCGCACGTCCCCTGAATCTGCGGTAGGGAAACACGCTGCAGGCTCCAATTAGAATTGGACTCATGCCTGCCAATCCGTCGTTCTTTGTCACGACCCCCATCTTCTATGTGAACGACGTGCCACACATCGGCCACGCATACACCGAGGTCGCTGCGGACGTTCTGGCCCGCTGGCACCGCCAGGCCGGGGATGACACCTGGATGCTGACCGGCACGGATGAGCACGGCGAGAAGATCCTTCGCACCGCGGTTGCCAACGACACGACCCCCCAAGCCTGGGCGGACAAACTGGTTGAGCAGGCCTGGCGGCCGATGCTGGAAACCGTCAATATTGCGACCGATGACTTCATTCGCACCACCGACGAACGGCACGAGCGCGGTGTGACAATCTTTCTTCAGAAGCTGTACGACGACGGCTACATCTACTCCGGCGAGTTCGAAGGGTTTTACTGTGTTGGCTGTGAAGAGTACAAGCAGCCAAACGAGCTGGTTCCCGGCATTGGCGAGTATTCCGGCCAACTGGTGTGCGCCATCCATTCGAAACCGGTCGAGGTTCTGAAGGAGACCAACTATTTCTTCCGGATGAGCGACTTCGCCGAGCGACTTCTGGAACTGTATGAGACGAATCCGGGGTTTGTGCAGCCGGAGAGCGTGCGCAACGAGCTCATCCAGTTCGTCAAACAGGGCCTTCGTGACCTGTCCATTTCCCGCTCCAGTTTCGACTGGGGAATCAAGATTCCGTGGGATCACAGCCACGTCGTTTACGTCTGGTTTGAGGCGCTGCTGAACTATGTGACGGCGATCGGTTACGGCGTTGACGATGTTCAGTTCCGCCGCCGGTGGCCCGCCGTGCACATTGTTGGCAAGGACATCGCCCGATTCCACGCCGTCATCTGGCCGGCAATGCTGATGGCTGCCGGGGTTGAGGTGCCAAAGCAGGTGTTTGGCCACGGATGGCTTCTGGTTGGCGGGGAGAAGATGTCAAAGTCGAAGCTCACCGGCATCGCGCCATCCGAGATCACCGAGACGTTCGGTTCCGATGCGTTTCGTTTCTACTTTCTGAGCGCGATCAACTTTGGTCAGGACGGATCCTTCAGCTGGGAGGACCTGAGCGCGCGATACCACGCCGAGTTGGCGAACGGATTCGGCAATCTGGCATCCCGTGTCATTGCGATGGTCGCTAAATACTTCGATGGGCTCGTTCCGGCGCCCTCCGAATATTTGGACGCGGACCTTGCAATCCAGCGAACGGTTGCACGTGCGGCAACGGATGCCGACGCCGCCATAAACCGCACCGTTGTCAACGAGGCGATCGAGGCGATCTGGATCATTGTTGACGAATTGAACGGGTACATCACCGATCAGCAGCCGTGGGTGTTGGCGAAGTCGACGAGCGACCGCGAGCGTCTGGCCACGGTGCTTTACACCGCGGTTGAAGGGTTGCGCGCCCTGGCCGTGTTGTTGTCACCGGTCATGCCGCAGTCGACGCAGCGCCTGTGGGAATCGCTCGGCGCGAGCGGGGAACTCGCCGAGCAACCGTTGCGCGATGCGGGTCGGTGGGGCCAACTCTCGCCGGGCAGCGTGTTGGGAGCTTTGGAGCCGCTGTTCCCGCGGATCGAGACGGCCGAGGCTGCCGTTTGAGCGAATCCAACTACATCCGCAAACGCGAGACGAAATCCGAGCACGGCCAAAGTCGTGACCTGAGCTATCCGCCGCTCCCAGAGCCGCTGGTCGTACCTGTGTACGACAATCACGCGCACCTCGAGATCGCGGATGGCGACCCAGCTCAGGGTGCCGCGGGTTCAATCGACTACCGCGAGCACCTCGACCGGGCAAGCGCGGTGGGTGTGCGGGGTGTGATTCAGGTCGGTGGCGACCTGGAAACTTCCCGATGGTCGGCCGAGGTGGCGGCGCGGGAGCCGCGGTTACTCGCCGCTGTCGCCATCCACCCGAATGAGGCTCCGAACTATGAGGCGGCGGGAACACTGGATTCCGCGCTTGCCGAGATCGATGAACTTGCTGCGCGACCGCGAGTGCGGGCAATCGGTGAGACCGGGCTCGACTTTTTCCGCACCGAGGAGAGTGGGAGGGCGGCCCAGTTCCGTTCCTTCGAAGCACACATTGGGCTGGCGAAGAAGCATGATCTGGCGATGCAGATCCA
>JBDSZO010000039.1:0-2436 GCA_039925105.1 Terrimesophilobacter sp.
GATCAGTCCCCTAACCAAGCGTATGAGCACCCTGAACGTACTCAGTACGGCGAAGGGATTATCGGTATCTTCTGTCGATTTGGAGAGCAGGAAGGCTTTTATCAGCCATTCATTTGGGTCGACAAAGATTGGTCAATGATATTTGGGCACTATATGGGCTGGCCGAAAAAGCTCGCTAGGGTGCATCGCACACACCTAAACTCCTTCAATCCTGCCATGAGCGAATTGGGGCAGGGAGCCAAAGTGAGCGGTGTTGTGGATCGAATGGGCCAACGAGTGTTCCGGATTGGGGTGGAGATTGAAAGCGAAGAACCCGGCGACACGATTCCTGGATTCGGCGATCGCTGTTTCATGCTTCGTCACTTTCCTGCGGTCGGGCCTGAGATTCCGGAGACGCGTCAGTTGCTCAGCCTGAAGCTTGAGGGCATGCGTGTCGGCGACGCATGGTCTGGCAAACCGCTGCTCGAGATCGACGACAACGCGAATGAAGAGCTGGATCTCCTGCGCGGCGCTCGATTGATCGGTGGTCACGTCTATCGTCAAGGCTGGACGACCACCGCGTCTGCACAGCTGGTTCACGATTACAGCCGTTAGGGCCGGCTGAGAAACATGGGGTCCAGGAGGGTCAGCGTTTGAAAACTATTCAGTGAGTGCCGCATTGCAGTCACACCTTGTTAGGAGAACGAAAGTATTGACCTCAATGGGAGAGGTACAGGTACGGCATTCACCGCTGGGTGAGGCGCTCCGGCTACGCTGGCATCATGTCTGACACTCGAAACTCAGTGCCACCATTGTGAACCCGGACTGGATGCCGACCTGGTTCGTTATCGAGGTGCCCGGTTCGCAGGACTTCTTCGGCACGGGAAAGTCGGTGAGGGCCAACGCCACGGTTGACGGCGTTCACGTGACGTCAGCGCTCATGCCGACCGGGCAAGGCCACCACTTCATTTCGTTGAGTGCCGTGTTGCGCAAGAAGTTGGGCAAGGACGTCGGCGACGAGGTCAAGGTCCGGATCGCGAAGCTTTGATGCTCGCTCCCTAAAGAAGGCGAAGTGGGCCGCTCCCTGAGGAGGGCACAGCCCGTCTCGACGGGGCGCTGCGAGATGACCGGCTAGGTCAGTTGCGGGCCAGGCGAAGAGTCCAGGTCTCGGGCCCGTCTTCGACGTAGCTGACCGCGAACTCGCCGGGGTGACGTTCGTCAAGCTGTGCGAGAAGCGGCAACGGGTTGTGGTCTGCGATCAGATCAATGCTGAACCCGGGAGCGATTGCGCCAAGTGCGCCAAAAATGGTGGCATGGCGGATCGCGTGCGGAATCTGCCGAACATCCAGCACGATCTGGTCGTTATTCTCGTGCCCGCACGCACAGCCGGAGCTTTGCGTCTGCGAGGGTGCGGATGTTTGAAGGTTGATCGGTTCTGCGGTCATACTTCCACCATAGGCCTGCCGTACGGTTGGAGTTATGTTGCAGCATCGTGAAAAATCGGTCGACGCGATTCCCGCGGCCGTGATCACCGTTTCCGATCGGAGTTCTCGCGGCGAACGGGCGGACGTTTCCGGCCCGCGCGCCGTCGAGTTGCTGCGGGAGCAGGGCTACGCCGTGTCCGCGACGGTGATTCCAGACGGCGTGGAATCCGTCACCAACGCTATTCGCACCGCCATCACTTCCGGTGCGCGTGTTGTGATCACCAGCGGTGGCACGGGGCTCGCGCCGCGGGACCTCACTCCAGAGGGCACGAGACCGCTGCTCACTCGCGAGATCCCCGGGATCGCTGAGGAGCTTCGCCGTGAAGGCGCACGCCGCACGAAAATGGCTGTGCTGAGCCGAGGCTTGGCCGGGATCGCCAGCAATACTCTGGTCGTCAACCTGCCCGGTTCAGTCAAAGCCGTGGAGGAGGGACTTGAGGTGTTGTTGCCACTGATCCCGCACATCCTCGACCAGCTTCACGGTGGGGATCACTGAGGGGCGAGGGGTCTCGACAAGCTCGACCGGAAAGTGTGTGGCGCGACCAGCGCGCTGGAGCCATAGGGCGAAGGCGATTTCTCGCCTTCGCAGGCGACGCCAGCGCCGATCGCCGTCTCGGCGGTCGGGATTCGTGGGGGTCTCGACAAGCTCGACCGGAAAGTGTGTGGCTCGACCGGAAAGTGTGTGGCTCGACCGGAAAGTGTGTGGCTCGACCGAAAAGTGTGTGGCGCGACCGGAGACTGTGTGGCTCGACTGGCGACTATGCGGCTGGACCGCAGAATGACGGTCTAGGCGGGGCGGCGCCAGTCGCCTGAGCGGCCACCGGATTTCGCGAGCAGACGCACGTTCTCGATTTGCACCGTCTTGTCCATACCCTTCACCATGTCGACGATGGCGAGCGCCGCAACGGACACGGCGGTCATGGCCTCCATCTCGACACCGGTGCGGTCTGCGGTGCGAACGGTTGCCGAGACC
>JBDSZO010000040.1:0-2099 GCA_039925105.1 Terrimesophilobacter sp.
CACGGGTCAACGCAGGATGACGTTGTCGCGTTCCTGAGGGACGGCGGAATGACTGTGTTCGGAACACGAGACGACTCCATCGAAAGCCACGCGTCCAACATATCGTCGGTGCTGGATCACCATCCGAACGTGCTTCTCGACAACGGCGGTGACCTTGTTGCAGGCGTGCTTGAGCGCGGCGACGAGGCGCACATCGTTGGCGGAACTGAGGAGACAACCTCTGGTGCGCTGCGCCTGCGGAGTGAGCTTGCCGGTCGCGTGCCGTTCCCGGTGATCGTGATCAATGACAGCGTCTTGAAAGCGATCGGCGAGAACCGCCACGCCGTCGGCCAATCGGTGGTGGAAAGTTTCATGCGGATTACCAATCTGATGGTTCCCGGCAGACGCTTCGTCGTCGCCGGGTACGGGTGGTGCGGTCGAGGTGTCGCGCAGTACCTCCGCGCCTTTGGAGGGAAGGTCGCGGTCGCCGAGATCGACGAGTTGAAGGCGTTCGAGGCAGCCCTCGACGGGTACCGCGTCGACACGATGGAGGGGCTCGCCGGGTGGGGCGATGTGTTCATCACCGCTACCGGACACCCGGACGTGATCGGCGCGGAGATATTCCCGTTGCTCGCTGATGGCGCGGTGCTGGCCAACTGCGGACACTTTCCGTGGGAGATCGACGTGCCCGCCCTGCGTGCCAATGCCTCGACAACGACGGTGCTGGATTCCGCGATCGAACGCATCGACTTCGCGGACGGCCGCCACGTCATCCTGCTCGCTGAGGGTCGGATGATGAACCTCGCCGGTCGCGAGCCGAAAGGCAACTCACTGGAGTCGATGGACCTCGGGTTCCTGCTGCAGTCGCTCTCGCTGGAACGCGTCGCCACCGCCGCAGACTCGCTGCAGCCCGGCGCACAGCCGGTGCCCGACGACCTCAATCGCGTTATTGCGCGTCGAATGCTTGACGCGATGGGTGCTCAGCGGTGACCCGGATGGCCAACTCTAATGCGCGGCACGACGTGATCGCCGGGGTCCAAACGGCGCCCGATTATTCGGTGCCGGCACTCGACAAGGCGATTGACATCCTCGAACTCCTCGCCAACCAAAGTGGTGGCATGACGCAGGGCGAGATTGCGGACGCTGTCGGTCGCACGTCGAGCCAGATCTTTCGGGTTCTGCAACGCCTTGAACGCCGTGGGTGGATCGCGCGGGCTCGGCCGTTGGGACCGTACCTCCTGTCGACCAGGATGTTCGATCTGGCCCATCGGCATCCACCGCTGCGCGGATTGATTGCGGTCGCGCTCGGGCCCATGCGGGAGTTGGCGGAAACGGTTCGTCAATCCTGCAACCTGAGTGTGCTGGACGCCGAACGCGTGCGGGTTATCGCCCAGGTGGAGAGCCCCGCAGAGTTCGGCTTTCGGGTGCGCGTTGGCGCCGAGTTTCCCATCGATGCCACGCCGGCTGGTCGCTTACTGACCCAGGGTGCGCCGGAGGGCTACCTGAGGGAGACGGATGCGTTGCAACCCGGCATCATCGATTTGGTAGTACCGGTCGTGAGCAACGCCGGTAACAGCGATGCACATCAAAGCAATGCCAGCATTGTTGCGGCCATCACCGTGCCCTACATCGCGACCACCTACAGCACCTCCGATGTCGAGACGGTGTTGCGGCGTCTGGTCGCCACAGGCCTGGCGGTGAGCGCACAACTGCAGGGCGGGTCATGACTCGCGGTAGATTTGCTGAATGACTGAAGGCAACGCGCGCGGCGAAACCACTCGTGACAACTCTGGGAATCCCTCTGCTGGCAACGAGCAAGCCGGCAACGAGCAAGCCGGCAACGATGTCGTCGGCTACATCAACGAGGGCTCAGCCCAGGACAAATATCGGGTTTCCGGTACCGACATCAGCATTCAGTCTTTGCCTAAGGTGTCGCTCCACGACCACCTTGATGGTGGCCTGCGCCCGCAAACGATCATCGAGCTTGCCGACACGATCGGCATGAGGGTGCCGGAGCCGGATGCCGATCGTCTTGGCCGCTGGTTCGAGCAGCAATCAGATTCTGGTTCCCTCGTCGAATATTTGAAAACTTTCGACGTGACGGTGGGTGTGATGCAGAC
>JBDSZO010000041.1:0-7340 GCA_039925105.1 Terrimesophilobacter sp.
CGGTCCTCATACCCGGTCGGTCAGCGCCAAAGCTTGTCACCGACGAAATGGTTGCCACGATGAAAACCGGCTCTGTGCTCGTTGACATTGCTATCGACCAGGGCGGGTGCTTCGAAAACTCACGCCCAACCACACATGATGACCCAACGTTCGCGGTCCACAATTCGCTCTACTATTGCGTTGCCAATATGCCCGGGGCCGTCCCAGAGACGTCGACACGCGCGCTCACCAACGCAACACTGCCCTATGTAGTTGCACTCGCCAACCAAGGACGCGAAGCGGCAATGGCCGCGGACCCAGCACTCGCGAAAGGGCTAAATACGTTCGCCGGCCGGGTCACAAATGCCGGCGTAGCGGACGCACTCGGCATGGAGCTTGCCTCGTAAACGTGGGTGGCCAAACAGGTTTGGGCGACCGGATTGCGCTGTGCTGAAGTCGACTAACGCTCGTTGGCCGCATGGCAAATGACACGAGATGGTATCAATCCGGATGTCCGGGCGGTATTTCGCGACTACCTACACCCGGGATTGGACCGTCGTAGTACGGCAGCTTTACCTTTCTGGGGGTGTACTCGCCTGCATCCTCAAGGGACCTCACATGAGCCGCGATTTCAGCGAGTGTCGCAAACCACACGCCTCCCTTCTCACTCATGTAACTCAGCATCTCGTCAATCCGCTTGCAACGCGCAAGCCGACCCGACACGAATGGATGCCACACCGTGACCCACAGTCCACCAAACTCCCAGGCGGCCTCAAACTCAGAGAGAAACACCTTCATCGCTTTGTTCGGTGAGCTTATCGGCATCGTATATCCGAAATCTGGCATATGTGTGTAGTGTGGCCAGTCATCCATCGCCCAGTGAGTCGGCAACTCAACCAAGGTACCGGCTCCCCCGTCAATGATGTAGGGAATGTCGTCTCCCATAAGTGACGAGTCGTAAAGGAACCCCTCCTTCCCCAACAGCGCCGCTGTCGATTCTGAGAAGTTGTACATTGGCGCCCGGAAACCCTTGGGTCTCGCGCCGGTTGCCTTTTGAAATACATCGATTCCTCGTTGCAGCCAATAGGCCTGATCGTCGCGAGACAAGTGGTTGGGGTTCTCGTGAATGTACCCATGGTGGGCCAGCTCGTGCCCGTCCTCAAGAATCATTTCGATTAAGTGAGGATATCGCTCGATGCACCATGACGGCGCAAAGAAGGTTTGCTTGATCTCGTGCCGACGATACATTTCAAGAATTCGAGGGATGGCGACTTCGTCATAGCGCAACCAGGAGTTCGGCGACACTAGACGGTGAGCGTTCTTTGGGTGATCAAGGTGAAGCGTGCTGTCCGAGTCCATGTCGAACGAGATCGCGACTGCGACACGTGCGCCGTTTGGCCAGGTGACGGGGTTCGTAATCATTGTGGTATTCCTCTCCAAGCGTTGGTTCGGCCTATTGACGCTTCGGGATGACGGCGATTGCCTCGACCTCGATCAAGATGTCGTCGAGCATGAATCCTGAGCAGCGAACGGCAGTCCCGCATGGTCCGGGCTCCCTGAAGAACTCGAGCCTGACCCGTGTCATTTTTTCCCAGAATTCCTGAACTTCGGCGCCGGATCCGTCAAACGTATAGAACGTGTTGAACTTCACGACATCGGTAATCTCTGCGCCCGCGTCCCGCAATACCTTGCTGATGTTCTCGAATACATTCCGGGTTTGAACTTCAATGTCACCTTTCCCGATGACATTGTTTTGCTCGTCAACCGAAATCTGGCCTCCGACAAAAATAGTGTCATAGTCGCCGCTCACCTTCCACCCCTGTGAAAAGGGTGTCGGGACCGGCCAGTCCCACATGTCTTTTGGCATGATGCGGGTTTTTTCCATGATGCATTCCGTCTCTCTATCCTGTTTGTGCCTTCTACAGACATTCGTCAGGCGGCCAGTACTGACCGCAGCTCAGACCGCGCGAAGAACATCGTGCAGTACTTTGAATTACCAATCTTTTTACTAGTACTCGGGTTATAGCAATTGGGTAGTTCCCCGACCGAGCGCGCGGTGCACGCCAGCCGCACAATCGCCGACAAATCTGGTGACGGCCTCCCGCGCTTGATTGGGAGTCACCCCGACGCGAGGCGAAAATCGCGCGATGTACCGGAATGTTGAGTTGTCCGCATCGATAGGGACAACCTGGACACTTCCGATGAACCCGGTGCCGTACGCCATGGTTTCGCACCCTTTGTCATCGATGATTTCGTACGAGAGGGAGCGCTCCGCGTCATCGAAGTGCAGCATGCGTTCCCACAGAATGCTGCCATCTCGATTAACAAGAGTGCGAACGCGCCCACCATTGGACAGGGCGCTGCTGGAAGTCGGTGTGCTGATAGCCGGTAGCCAGTCAAACCCTCCAACAACGCTCCAGGCCCGGTCCGCGGACACTGTGAGCGACTCGGACACCGTCATTTCAATTGTTTCGGTCGTCATGATTATTACCTTTCTTCTGATGCGTTTTGCTCTTGCGGCGGGCCAGCGGGAACTTTAGATGCGCGGTCTGGGCCCGCGAGTCGCTCGATTGCCCATGCTGTCATGAGTGCTGCTCCGTGTGGCAGTGCGTTTTCGTCGAACTGTGCGCGAGACGAGTGATTCATCTCTGAGGTCTCAGGGTTACTCCCAAGTTCGGTTGCGCCGAGCAGGGCGAATGCGCCTCGACGCTCATTCAGCATGTACGAAAAGTCCTCTGACACGCTTATTGGGTTGTCCAACCAGCGGACGTTCTCGCCTAGGGAACTTGCGACTCGTGCGACGGTCGCAACCTCCTGAGGGTCGTTGTCGACCGGGAGGCAGATCTCTTCGAGGGTCACAGTGACGTCTACTTGATGTGCAGACGCGGTTGCCGCTGCGATACGCTCAATGATCACCTTCGCGCGCTCAGTCGACCCAAGCGAGAATGTGCGAAGAGTGCCCTGAAGCACGGCGTCGTCGGGAATCACGTTGGTGCTGGACCCACTGTTGAAGGCGCCGAACGTGAGCACGGAGGGCTCGAACATGTCAGTGCCGTGAGCTAGCGCCGCAACGACCGCGGGAACAAAGGCGGTGCCGGCGAAGAGCGGGTCGCGGGTGCGGTGAGGCGCGGAACCATGACCACCCTGGCCGCGGAAGGCGACCGTGACGATCGTCGACGCTGCCATGATTGCACCTTCCCTCAAAGCGACTGTTCCCGTGGGCACCAGGTAAGAAAGTGCGTGAAGTCCGAACATGGCGATGATGTCGAGGTTGCCTTCCTTGGTTAAAAGCCCCTCCTCAAGCATGAGCCTTGCGCCGCCGTGATTTTCCTCGCCAGGTTGAAACACAAAAACGACGTCACCATTCAGCTCAGCGCGCCTGGCTGAGAGGGTCCGGGCGGCTTCGAGCAACATGGACATGTGTAAGTCATGCCCACAGGCGTGCATCGCACCATTCTGTGAGGCAAAGGGCAGCCCGGTGTCCTCGTGAATAAAGAGGGCATCCATGTCGGAACGAATCATCACTGCCCTTCGATGGGCAGAAGCCAGGTCGGCACCCGCGAACGATTCTGGTTGTCTGGCCGGCCCTCGGAGGACGGCGATGACGGACGACAGGGCCGTACCAACCTCAACTTCAAGGCCGAGCGGCGCAAGCGCATCGAGAAGATATTGTTGCGTTTGGGGAAGTTGCAGCCCGACCTCGGGGATCTGATGCAACAGTCGACGGTCCGTGACCATTCTTTCAAATGCCACATCTCTCGCGGGCAAACCTATAGTGCTAGGCGCGAGGCCATCCTGCGCAGCGCGCCAAATTTGTTCGTCGACGACAACGGGGGCCCCGTTGGCATGGTCTATCGTGACCGAAACTATGGCGCCTTGTGAACCTCGTCCCGTTGTCACTCGAACGAGAGTCGACCCCTCGGCCACGACGGGCCACGGCTGTCCTTCTTCGGGGACTTCTACCTGCAGTTCCCGGAGCATGCCGGTACCTTGACGTGCGTCGCCGCTAGCTACCTTTATCCCGCAACATGCAAAGAAAGGTCGATCGGATCGCACAGCAAGCGATGCGCGTCCCCGCGAGTTGCATGATCCACCACCTTGCACCTCTGACGAGTCGCAGTTCTCCACCTGCATCCAACACTCGGCCGAATCACTTGTTTCGCCAGCCGCCACCCAGCCTGCGAGGACTTTTCCTGCGGCGATGGTCGCCTCTACGAGCTGACCAAACGGATGAGCAGACGCCGCGACGGGATCATCGATCGTGGCGAGCTCGATATAAGCGTCCGCCAAGGGCACAAAGACGCTGCGTGTTCCTGACGCGAGGTGGATGCCGTTCGCCACCGTCTCGCGTCCAAGAATCGTGTGAACAATTTTCACTGCCTTGTTCAGGTCTGGTACAGCCAGGACGATATGGTTGATTGCTACGAGCATGAAACAGTCCAGACTTCGCGTGGGGAATGAATGGAGTTCGCGTGTCGACGATTGAAGGAGAACGGGTCGTGAGCAGAAATGGCTCTTCGACTGCGGTCCTGAAAATCGGTCATGTTGCATCCATCCTCGGGGTTTCTGCGTCGCGCATTCGCCTTTGGGAACACGAGGGTCTTATAGAGCCATCCCGCACGGATGGTGGCCAGCGATGCTACACGGCGGACGACGTCGAGAGACTGAAGAAAATTCGGGACATGCTCGCGACGAAGTCTCGGACTTTCCGCGGTGTGCGCGAACTCCTCAGTACGGACGAGAAAGAGCTCAAGCGCGGCCCGTCGGTCTCGAATGCGGTCGACCCGGCCGGGGATCAAGTGAAGCGGCGGCGGATTGAGCTGGGGCTGAGTCTTCGGAACCTTGCCCGCATGAGCGAGGTCAGCCCGTCTGCATTGAGCGCTTTCGAGCGAGGACTGAGTAGGCCAAACACCGGCAGGATCTCGAAGATCGCCCACGCGCTTAACATGACCGTTGCAGACCTGCTCGGTATGCCCCGAGAGAACGATCAAATGATCGTTCGTGCAGGGCAGAGAACATTGTTGGCGCTCAACGAAGAGGGTGTCAGCTACGAGTTGCTCTATCAGACTTCGACCGACCTGCAATCCGCATCGGTGATTGTGCAACCCAGCTGTGGCATTTTCGGAGCAATCAGCCATACCGGCGAGGACTTTATCACCGTGATCTCTGGGCAAATTGAAGTGATCCTTGGCTCTATTGATACCCACACTCTTAGTGAGGGAGATTCGATCACGTTTCCGAGCCACTACCCTCACAGCATTCGCAACCCAGGCACTTCGCCAACTCGCCTCATTTGGGTCAACACTCCAGCCACGTTCTAGAGTGCCCCCTTTGCGCTCCACTTCGTCCAAATCTCTCCAATACAAGCCTTGACTGTCATCCACGAAAAACAGAGCCCCCACCTTTGGCCATACAAAGGCGGCCAGTCGCTCTCGGGGTACGTCCAGGCCCAACTATGCGCGTGTTGGGCGGGACGTTTACTAACTCCGGGTTCGCTGCCCGTGGATTCAACTCTCCGAATCGACATGGCGGCAGCATGACCTCATGTCGGACTACTGCGCAAATACCGAGCTTACGCACCAACAAATACGATGAGCCTCGGATGCAAGTCTCGAGTTGTTGCAGAACAAGCGGCCAAGAGAGGCCACTGGTCGCAGCAGTGTTTACGGTGGAATTTGTCATGTATCAATCAGTGCTCGCGCGATAGCTTCATGGATGGTCGTCATTTCCTTTCAATCAGGATTCTGTCTGCCGCATTCGCCCTGTGAGCAAAATAAGCGGGCGTTCCCGCATTTGATTTGAGTGGCCATGTGGCGCTCTCAATCAGAGTGAAGAATTTGGACCGAGTTCATGCCAGGTACGAGAGTGGTAGACCAACGGGTTCGACGAGCCTGTTGAAGCATCGTCCGAAACCATGGCGTCCACAATATGTGCAACACATATCACTGACGTCCCCGCACATAATCGGTGGACGATCCTCCCCCGCAACCACGCGTGAGTGTCGGGGAAGACCGGCTCGCCTGTAGGAAGCCGTGTCCATTGTGAAGAACCTGCAAACCTGTCCACCCCCGGTGTCGCTCCCAGCTTGGCTAGCTCAATCTGGTCCGATCCCAGGAGGTGGATCACTACTGAGTCCGCAGCTAGGAATGTCGGCGTTGGGCCCGACAATGTTGACAATGAGAACATCACAAGGGGCGGCTCTGCACTAACCGAGGAGAGCGAGCTGATCGTCATTGCAGCAGGGCGGTCTCCCGCATCCGCGGTAATAACGGCGACCCCTGACGGATGCATGCTAAACGCCGACTTAAACTTTTCTGCACTAATGGAGTCGGCTGGGTGCTCAAGAGAAATCCTGTCGCTGGGTAGCGAGGTTGTAATGGTCATTGGTTCCCGTTCCTATCTGACCAATTGGCGTCAGCACCATTAGTCGGCTGATTGTCAATTTGAATGAGAGTCATTAGTCGGCCCCCCGTATTGCGCCGAGCGCCAACATCGATCTCGCCATAGTGCTGATGTCGACGCTTTCGTGGGCTGGGCGCGCCATCGTTGGATGCTTCTCGATATGCGCTTGCAGGTGACCCTGTGCTCGCAGGTTCGCAACAGTACGAACCTGCATCCACCCGGGCTCTCGCGCCAGGAGAAAGTCGACTTGACAATTGCCGACGCGGCGATTGATCACGATCCGGTTCACGATTGCCAATCTCGCCATCCATTCTTCATTGAGCGGTGTACGGGAACACTATCAGTGTCCGGCAGAGAAATCCACCATTAACTTCTATCGCATCAAGTTTGCAGCACACGGCAAATTTCGCGTTTCCATGCCAACCGGGCCACATTGCCGGAGTGGGAGAGCTATCCCCTTCGCCGATGTCAGGGCACGCGGTTTCGGCTGTGTCGTCAGCGCGAGACCATTGGTCGTCCAACTGTCGGCGTCGAGGGATTTATCTTGACGCGCCTGTCGCCTCCAACGAACAACATCGGCTGGCGCGCTTTAGCTCTGGCTCGGCCGCACAAACACACACACGCTGGACTGAGACTGGGGTGGAAGTCGCGGGACAGGACGACAGCGGCGCCAAGTCCAGGAGCCGCATCAACATGCCCACGCCAATCGATCGACGTCGGGTTCGGGATGTT
Source organism: Terrimesophilobacter sp. (assembly GCA_039925105.1). Taxonomy (GTDB): domain Bacteria; phylum Actinomycetota; class Actinomycetes; order Actinomycetales; family Microbacteriaceae; genus Terrimesophilobacter. Next base: position 7,114 of record JBDSZO010000041.1, read on the forward strand.
GACCACCTGAGGACCGAATGAGTATGTTTGGTCCAGTTTCGGCGTACGAAGCACAAGCTAAAGCGATACGCGGAAGTTTCGGGGTGTCACTTACGGAGCGGACCTGAAACTGTCTGGCCGTCGTAATTAGACCACCTAGCGGAGACCGCGGTGGTGTGGTGCAGAGGCTAGCCCAGATGGAACTAACCCACGAGATCGTGTCTGACGACGATCGCTTCCCGCCCAGG
>JBDSZO010000042.1:0-6840 GCA_039925105.1 Terrimesophilobacter sp.
ATGTCGGCGAAAGCGAGGTCCGACAGTAGTTGAAGGTCGCTGACCAGAAGGTGTAACCAATCGATTTCGGCTTCGGTGGATCGCCCCTGGGCCTGGACGAGATCGGAAAGTGTCGACACGTCAACTAGCCTAAGGGCGCCCGGTAGGACATGCTTAGGCCATGACTGAACCTGTGCGCGAACGCGACAAGACTCTGGGTGTCATTTTGGCGATCATCGGTGTCGCTGTCGTGATCGCACTCGCCGTCGTATTTCTTCGCGGTGCGCCGGAAACCCTGGATCCTGCAACGCCGGAAGGGGTCGTGCAGGCGTACTCCGTTGCGGTTCTCGACCAGGACCGACCGACCGCACTCAGCCATCTCATTCCCGAGCTTGCGAAAGATTGTTCGACGGCGGATGCCCACCTGGACGGACTGCGGTTGACCGTCGTGTCGTCGACGATTCGCGCCAGCTCAGCCACGGTGCGGGTCACCGTGACCACAAACTCGGGTGCCGGTCCACTGGAAAACTCGGAGTATGCCAGCGACGACTCCTTCACTCTCCAAAAAGTCGGTGACGTCTGGTTGATTGAAACTACGCCGTGGCAGCTCGCAATTTGCTATCCGAAGGGCGGCTGACAGTGAGTACCCCGACATCCCCAATCGACCCGGCCGGTGCAAATCCTGCACCCGTCACAGCGCAGGGTGGCGTTCAGACTGTGCGTCGACTGACGCTATACCTGCTGCTGTTCGTCATGGTGGTAATCGCGGCCATCGGTTTGAGTGGCCTGCTGGCACGACTGTTCGACGTCGGCCGCGCAGTTGTCAACGACGACACGATCGGGCTTGCCCAGTCGCTGGCGTTCACGTTCATCGCCGGCCCGCTTGCGGCCGTCGTGTGGTGGCTGGTCTGGCGTGGTGCGGCAATGCACCGCGACCGCTCCTCGCTGGCCTGGCCAATCTATCTGGCGCTGGCGTCAACGGTTGCCCTCGTTGTTTGGGCCGGACAATTGTTCGCGTGGGCGGCAGAAGGGATTGCCGGGCGTTGGATGCCGGCAGAACTCGCTACCGGCATTGTCTGGGCACTGGTGTGGCTGTGGCACGTGTGGATGTGGAATCATTCCAAAAATTCGCCGACGAGGTTGATCGGGGTTGCCCCGGTGATCGCCTCGCTCATCGGGCTTGTGTTGGGTGTTGGTGGTGCCGTGATGGCGCTGGGCATGCTGCTGTCATCGACGTTAGATGCGCTGGGCGGAATTGCCGGATCCGGTGCCGTTAGCATCGGCCTGCCGTGGTGGGTGCCGGTGTTGCAAGGACTGGTGTGGACTGTCGGTGGCGGTGCGCTCTGGTGGTGGCATTGGTTCCGCGTCGGGGTCCACACCGACCGGAGCGGGTTCTCCAACGTTGTGCTGGTCATCATTGCAGGGTTCGGTTCTCTCGCACTGTGCCTTTTCGGTGTCGCCACAACCCTGTTCATTGTGCTTCGCATATTTCTGGATCCGTCAGATCCGATTGTGGTGATCATCCAGCCTCTCGGTAACGCGATCGCGGCAGCACTGATTGGTGCCGTCGTGTTTGTTTACCACCGCAGGGCCGTCGCCGACCGGCCTGCGCCGGTGCGATCGGCAACCACCCTGGTTTCGGCCGGCCTCACGTTGGCGGTCGCTGCTTCCGGGTTCGGGGTCACGGTCAACGCGCTGCTGGCCGGTTTGGCATCACCGATCGTCGACACCGGAATCCGTCCGCTGCTATTCGGTGGTATCAGTGCGCTGCTGGTTGCCGGTCCGGTCTGGTGGCTGTTGTGGCGACCGGGAACCCCGGCCAGCCAGCGAGTGTCAACGCCCGGGCGCCGGGTCTACCTGGTGGTCATCTTCGGCGTGAGCGCAGTTGTCGCCCTGATCACGCTTCTGGTGATCGGGTTCCAGCTCTTCGCTTCCGCTTTGGATGTCGGCTCAGGCTCCAGCCTGCTGGATCAGATCCGGCAGGCGCTCGGTTTGCTGGCCGCGACAGTGCTTGTGGCCGTCTACCACTTCGCACTGTGGCGTGCTGACCGTGCGGCAGCTCCGTCGGTGGCGCGAGCCATCGAACACATCACGCTCGTGGCTGGCGGTGACACCACCGAACTTGCCGGTGCGATCCGGGAGGCGACCGGCGCCAAGGTGACGGTGTTGCGTGTCGCAGAGTCGGACACGCATTCGTCGGTCGACGCCGTGCTGGCAGCATTGGGTGGGGTCACCGCTGGACGCGTACTTCTGATCTCGGGAGCCGGCTCAAGCCCAACCGCTGAGGTGCAGGTCATCCGCCTCGCCGACTAGGTCGCGAACCAACACGCGCCCGTTCACCAGCAAGAAGACGCGAGTTGACGAGGCGACTCACTGCGAGGCGCGCGGGCGATTTTACCGCCACATCCCGCAGCGACTTTCCACCCAGGATGGCGGCGTCGAGGGCAGGCTGGTCGTGCGGGATAAGCATCGCGGCGGTGATCCCGCCGAAGCGCCTAAGGGTCTGCTCAACCTGCGCGGAAGGGTTGAGCCCTATCGCGCTGGCCCGAATTTTGTTCATCGCAACGACGATGCGCTCAGCGTCGACGACCTCGAGCAGATCGACATGCGCGCGCAGGAATCTGGACAGACCGACCGGATCCGCAGAACCGACGGCGATGACCAGGTCTGCGGCGCGCAGCGAACTGATCGTTGCCGCGTTCCTCCGCGGCGCAAACAGGTCGCTGGAGATCTCTTCGTCGTTTTCCAGACTGAAGCCGGTGTCAACGACAGTGAAGTCGACCCAGTCGCGGCAGGTGCCAAGGACCATCGAGACGCGTTCCGCCGACAACTCAGGCCAGCGACTCGGGCGGCCGATCCCGGAGAGCACCCAAAAGCTGCCGTGTGCGGAAAGGTATCGCTGACCGACGCGCTCGAGTTCCGAGGTGGTGAGACTGTCAGCGCCGGCCAGGCGACAGGCCGCGGCGAAGCCTGGCGCCTCGTCAAGCAGACCGAGCGCGGGCGCGACAGATCCGCTGTGGGTATCCGCATCGGCAAGCGCAACCGAAAAACCTTCCGACGCAAGCTCGGCTGCGACAGCGATGGCGAGAGTTGTTCGCCCCGGTGCCCCGGCGGGGCCCCACACCGCGATCACCCTACCCCGGTGGGGTTCCTCGGATGCCCCCGCGTTATTGACCGTGCCAAACGACGGCCCGGCTTCGAGAGCGACAGCCAGGTCACTGAACTCAGCCTCGGCGGGAAGCACTTCCCGCAAGCCGAGGTGAGCTGCATTTCGGCGCTCAACGTCACTGCGAGCCAACGCAATGATCCGCACGCCCGCGTCGTCGCACCTGGCGAGCACAACGCTGGTCAGGTAATCATCCCCGGCGCCGACGACGACAACCTCCGCTTCTGAGTTGCCCACCGCGCGTTCAAGTTCTGCAGCATCATCCACCCGGAACGCGACCAGATATCCGTTGCGGATCAGGTCTCCGGCAATCCGGTCTGCAAGTTCATCCGGCAGAGCAATGCCAACCTCGCGCATGGCTACCACCCGACCGGGATGCTCACCGGTACCAGTGCCACCGCGTCCCCGTTAGCAACAGCCTCGAGCACGCGGGCTACCCTGTCGCGCGGCACGAGAATCTCCACACTCTTGCCACGCTGGGAGATGAGGCCGCTCGAATCCGTGATTCGCACGACCGTCGCCGAGCCGACCAGAACGGAGGGCGGGCCAAAAATTGACCGTTCACCCTCCTCAGCCGACCACACGTCAACGACAGAACCGGGGCCGACCGATTGCGGGAGTTGGCCGGCAATGGTGACGACGACTGACGCAACGCGCAAACTGGAGGAATCGCCGACTGCCGTTAGCGGCACCAACTCGCCTGCAGCCACCTCGCGCGTCACAACCACCCCGGTACTCGGGACATCGCTCGGTGTGAGATAGCTGCGCGATGCTTCACCGAGTCGAACGCGGGCAGTGGACAGGTCCGACGCCAGCACGCGGTCGCCTGGACTGAGTTGCGACGATGCCGTATATACAGCAACAGTCGTGTCAGTGCCGACAACTATCGCGTACACACCCACCACGGAAGCAATCACGAGTCCAATACCTATTGCAAAGCGCGGATCAAACCAGAAGGATCGCGGGTGTCGTTCCCGCGACGTGCGCGCGGTACCGGTGCTGTTGGATTTGGCGCTGTTGTAGTCAGCACTTTTGTAGTCAGCACTGTTGCGCCTTTCGGCCATGGCAACCTCCGCTACTGGTGGTCAGAATGATGGTTTCTCATTCGGGGCTCCATCGTTGCGCGCGCAGACGCTTGGCGTCGAAAGTTATCCACAAGTCGGTTCCGTTACGAGCATTCGGTCGATAATCGAGACATGGGTTTTGTAGCGTTGAACGACGACGGGCCGGCTGTGGGGGCGGGGCGATTTCTCACTATTGCGGACGCGGCGGATGTGCTGAACGTGTCGGCGAGCACCGTCTATTTGCTGGTGCGGAGCGGGGAGCTACCGGCGATTCAGACATCAACGCGGGGACAGTGGAGAATCGAACGCGCCCAGCTTGAGGCGTACATAGAGGCACGGTATGAGGAAGCACGACGGCTCAGCCTGTGGAACCAGTCCGAATTCGCCAATGTGCTCGAGGTCGCGTTTGGGTCGGATCACATCCGCACAAGGAGAAGCTGACTGAAAGGCACGACCCGGTAGTTCACGACGTCCGCATCGCGCCTCGCCACACCGGACTCGTGGACGGCGAGATCGCAGTGGTCCCGTCCAACCCTGTCGATTGTGCCGCGAAGTACTCCACCGATGAGCAAAAGTTCAGTGGCGCGCCGGCGCCGACACAGGTCGCGCAGCACGAATGCGAGGCTGAGGCGCACGGCGAGCCCACGCGACTGTTCAGGCTCCGGCGCCACAAGGCTGGCCTCGATTTGTCCCCGATCAAGCGTGATGCTGCCGATGGCCCAGAGCGGCACAACAACCTGTGCGCGGCGGCGCGACTCATCGAGGACGGTCGCAGACATCCAATCCTTCCCGAATGCTAGTGGCGCCACGCGAAGTGGTGTGCCGTCGCACAGGCTGAGACGAACCGGGATGCTTTCTTCAGCTCCGGCAGCGTGAATCGACATCAGGCGGTCACGGAGAGTCAGCCTGCCCAGCCGAAGCCGCTCTTCTTCGCCCTTCAGGTCGACATCTTCTGCACCAATTTCGTGTTCGAGTTGGCTCTCCAGATCGTCGAACAGATTGTTCCAGCGCATGATGGCACGGTAGCCATCGGCGACGACATTCAACCGAGGTTATCCACAGCCCCCGCGCTGGGGCGTAGACAGGGTGGGTCAAACTCTGGTTTAGTAATCGGCAATCTCACCCCCATTTGAGGGTAGACACTAAGGATCGGCGCGCCCGGTCCCGCAGAGTCCGGAGCCACCGATGAGCAACGCGCATTCCGCACCCGCATTCGAAGCCGACGACTATTTCGACCAGCAACCGTCGACACGTTCAGTTTTGCCGGGCCCCGTACCGTTGCTCGAAAATCTCACGCGGTGCGTCATCGAGATTCTTGCCGGGGCGCGAGACCTGGAGCAGATTTCGCGTTGGGTCACCGATGATGTTTACCGGCATCTGCTGAAACGGGTCGTTTTGTCATCCCGAGCACGCCAGGCGACCGGTCGTGCCATTGCGAGGCCGACATTCACCATCGGATCAACGACCGTGCGCGAACCACGCGACGGCGTCGTCGAAGCCGTTGTGATTGTGCGAGGACGGGCCAGAGTGCGCGCCGTCGCCATCCGCCTCGAGGGACTTGACAACCGCTGGCGCGCGAGTGCCATCAACGTGCTGTAGGCCGCGCCGAAAAACCTGCCGGGCTTGACGTCGCGCCCCGACCCGCTGACCCTGTCCCTGTCCCGATTCTCCTGTTGCGCAGGACATCCTGCCCTCACGCCCTCCATTACCGCTGAGATGGCTCGACAACTGGCGGATGTCCTGCAAAACGGTAAGTCCGCCGGGGTTGTTAACGGTTCTTGTTCTTCTCCTGCGCACGACGCTGCGCACGGTTCGCCGGCGCCTGGCCCTGCTGAGGCGTCTGCTTCTGCCCGAATGCACCGCGCTGGCCTTCACCCTGCTGGCCGCCCTGCTGGTTCTGGCCCGGCTGCTGATTTTGACCGCCAAACGCGGGGCTCACCTGGTTTGCTGCGTCAGCATCCCGCTGCGCCTTCGCGGTCTCCGCCTGCTCGAGCTGGCCACGCTGGTTGCGTACCTCGACACCGCCACTATCGGACGGCGCTGAGTAGCTGAGACGCTCGGACGGAGCACTCGGCGCATCCAGGCCCTTCGCCGCAACAGAAGGCAGCGCTGCTGTGGCACCGCCACCGCCGGTTACCTCAACTTCGAGGTTGAACATGAACCCGATCGACTCCTCACGAATCTGACCCATCATGTTCTGAAACAGGCTGAAACCTTCACGCTGGTATTCAACGAGCGGATCACGTTGCGCCATGGCACGCAGGCCAATGCCATCCTTCAGATAGTCCATCTCGTACAGGTGGTCCCGCCAGCGGCGGTCAATGACTGACAGCACGACCCGCCGCTCCAGCTCGCGCATCGCCGGCTCGCCCAGCTCCTCAGTGCGACGCTCATAGGCGAGTTTCGCATCGGAATGAATCTCCTCACCGAGGAATGCCCTGTTGATCCTGCCCTTCGAGCCCGCCTCGGTAAACAGCTCATCGATGGTGATCGAAATCGGATAAATGGTCTTGAGTTCGCGCCAGAGCGCATCCAGATCCCAGTCGTCCCCGTGGCCCTCACCGGTGTGGTCGTCGATGACCTCGTTGACGACATCCTCGAGAAACTTCGAGACCCGGTCCTGCAGGTCGT
>JBDSZO010000043.1:0-3325 GCA_039925105.1 Terrimesophilobacter sp.
GCATCCACTGCGGCGCTGTGAGCGTCGATGGCCACGCTGCCGGAATCGGAATCGGTCGCCTCATCCGGAAGCAGTAGCGGCAGCTTGGAGCGCAAAACCGTGTCGCGGCGGAGGGAATCGATGGCGATGCGTCGTGCGCTCGTGGTTGCCCACGCGCCAAGATTGTTGATCACCTCACCAGCGGAAAGACGCTCATGCGCTCTCAGGAATGCCTCCTGCGCGCTGTCTTCAGCGAGTTCACGGTCGCCAAACGCGCTAAGAGTGGCCCCGACGACTCGGGGCCACTCTCTGGCGAACCCTTCCCGGAAGGATGCAGCGAGGTCCGGAGTCATTTCACCATTCTCGCCGCGACCTCTCACATTCCGGACATGTCGACGATCGATCGCACCTCAATGTGACCGTCGGTTGGGCACAGTGCGGCAAGCTCTTTCACGTGTTCGAGGCTGTCCGCCTCGATCACGTAGTAGCCACCAAGCACCTCGGTGGTTTCGGCGAGTGGGCCGTTCGTGTACACGGCTGGCTTACCATCGCGTGCCGGCGTGACGCTGAATCCGGTGCTGGTCGGCTGGAGCGCTTCACCGCCAAGAATCTTCGCGCCGGCCGCAGCCACCGCTGCAGAGAAGGCGCCGTGCGCCTGCATTTCTTTGCCGAAATCCTCTTCGTTGGTGGTGGAAGGATCCCATTCGGTTCCCACGATGAGCAGTAGGTATTGGTCAGCCATGACGTCGCCTTTGTTTGATGGGACCGTAATGGTCCCGCCTGATGTTCTTGTGAGAACGACGAATGGGCATCCACCAAAATCGACACCGCACACAATTGGCGCGCGAGCGTGTTGGCGTCGCGTGCGAAACGCTATTCTGTGATGTCGATTTCGCGCAGGAGGTCCGCCTCGATGGCAACGCCTACCCGTTGGAGGAGTTCCTCCGGCACCGGGGTGTCGACGATGAGCACGCTGAGCGCCTGCCCGCCGGCAACCTTTCGGCTGACCTGCATGCCGGCGATGTTGATCCCGGCATCACCAAACTCACGCCCGAAGATGGCGACGATGCCGGGCCGGTCCGTGTAGACCATGACGATCAGGTGTTCCGCGATGGGAACCTCGACGTCGTAGCCGTTGACTTCAACAATCTTCTCGGTCTGCTTCGGCCCGGTGAGTGTGCCGGATACCGAGATCTCGGTGCCGTCAGCGAGACCTCCCCGGATGGTGAGCAGGTTGCGGTATTCGTCGCTCACCGCGTCGGTGATGAGCCGCACCGGGATGCCGCGCTGCTCGGCGATGAGCGGGGCGTTCACGTACGACACGGATTCGCTGACAATGTTGGTGAAGTAGCCCTTCAGCGCCGCCAGCTTGAGCACGTTGACATCGAACTCTACGATCTCGCCGCGCACCTCAACGTCGATGCTTGTGACGGGACCATCAGCCAGACCGGCGAACACCTGGCCGAGCTTTTCCATGAGCGGGATGCCTGGACGCACCGTCGGGTTGATAACACCACCGGCAACGTTCACGGCATCCGGCACAAGTTCGCCGTCGAGCGCGAGCCGCACCGACCGGGCGACCGAGACGCCGGCCTTCTCCTGGGCTTCATCGGTAGATGCTCCGAGGTGCGGTGTGAGGGTGATGTTGTCGAGGCCGAGCAGAGGTGAATCGGTTGGCGGTTCGTTAACGAACACGTCAAGGCCGGCACCGGCGATCTGCTTTGTCGACAGCGCTTCGTAGAGGGCATCCTCGTCGATGATGCCACCGCGACTGCAGTTGACGATGCGAATGTTTGATTTTGCCTTGGCGAATTCCGGGGTGGAAATGAGGCCGGTGGTCTCCGGGGTGCGCGGAATGTGGATGGTGATGAAGTCGGACTGCTCCATGACTTCATCCAATGTGACCAACTGCACACCGAGCTGCTGGGCGCGCGTTGGCGTGACGTACGGGTCGTAGGCAATGAGGGTGGCGTCGAATCCGGCGAGGCGCTGAGCGACAAGGGTTCCGATGCGACCAAGTCCGACAATTCCGATGGTCTTCTCGAACAGCTCTGTACCGGTGAACGCCGACCGTTTCCACTCCCCTGCCCTCGCTGAGCTGTTCGCATCCGGAATGTATCTGGCAAGAGAAAGCAGGTGACCGATGGCGAGTTCGGCGGCGGAGACGATATTGGATGTCGGCGCGTTCACAACCATCACGCCGGCCTCGGTGGCCGCCTTGATGTCGACGTTGTCAAGTCCGACGCCAGCCCTGGCAATAACCTTGAGTGTCTTTCCTGCAGCGATTGCCTCAACGTCCAGATGGGTGGCGGAGCGAATCAGGATGGCACTCGCATCCTCGAGCGCGGCCAGCAGAGCCGTGCGGTCGGTTCCGTCGACATTTCGGATGTCAAAATCCGGGCCGAGCGCGTCGAGCGTTGCTGGAGAAAGTTGTTCTGCGATCAGTACGATCGGTTTCGCCACGAATCGATTCCTTAGCGTCAGGTTTGCAGGGATCGCCGCGGCGCACACGGGCACGGCCCTTGCAACGTTACTGCACGCGTCCGCGGCATTACGTCGTTGCCGCGTCTGACCAGAAGCACACGGCTGGATGGCGCACACTAGCGTGATGGACCTAACCGTAACCCAGTTGGCGCTTCGCCTCCTGCTCGCCGTGGTGTTCATCGGCATGGGAGTTTTGCATTTTGTGCCGGCACCGCAGAGAACAATGGCCGCCATGATTCCACCGCTCTTGCGCTGGAAGGGTGCGTTTCGTCCCCGCAACCTGGTCATCGTCAGCGGACTGTGCGAAATCGTCGGCGGAATCGGACTTGTTATCCCGTGGACGACAACCATCGCAGGGATTTGCCTCGTCGTACTGTTGGTCGCGTTGTTTCCGGCGAACGCCTATGCGGCAGCCCACCGGGAGCGTTTCGGTGCGGTGGCGACACCGCTCATTCCGCGCCTGATCGGTCAGCTCGTTCTGATCGTCTTGGTCATCGCGGCCATCCTCCCAGCCTGAGGAGAAAACCCGCTTAGCGAGTGAAAACGCCTGCGAGCACTGTCAGGCTCAGACTGAGCGCCGCGACGACGCCCACGCCGGCAAGAAGCACGAGGGCGAGGATGCCGAAGTTTCGCTTGCGTGACACCAGCAGTGCAAGGAAGAACACGACAATCGGCAGAAGCAGGTTCGCGACCAGGACTGCCCACGGAACCGCAATCGTGTTGATCCCGATCAGGGTGGCGTTCTCGTTGTATTTTGCGATCTGGGCTGAGACCCCGAAGGTGTCAGAAAGTGCCTCGAACAGGTCGTACGCGTACACCAGCGCGAACAGGATCATCACGGTGAGGCGCGGCCATACCACTC
>JBDSZO010000044.1:0-3251 GCA_039925105.1 Terrimesophilobacter sp.
CCCATGTTGGCCTCGTTGACTTCCTTGACCGCGAGGGCAACGCCGCCCTCTTCTGGCGGGCCGAGGAATGCGAGGTTACCGGTCTGCGGAAGCAGGGTACCGATCTTGAGGGTAAGGTCCTGGGTCGGTCCGGCGGGGGTGCTGTCCGTGGTCGGTGCGCAGCCGCTGAGAACCAGCGCCCCAACACCGACGACGGCAATCCCGGTAAGGACCGTCTTGAGATTCCTTGAGCTGGAGGCCGTGGCCTTCGAAAATACGCTCATGTTGCTCCTTGTGTTTCGAATTTGCTGACACGACAGCACTGGACTGCCGTTGTGACAAGGCTATTGACTATCTTGACCAACCACCACCCGTGAGGGTCACAGCCCGATAACACCGCGCAATCGTTACCTTGAGCGACGTTTCTATCCCCCGAATGGGGGGCAATTGCTCTGGACGATAACGGATTGCCTGAGCGGGCCCTTACCTGCTGCTGACCGTTCCGACCTGCGCGAACTTGTTGGTCGCGGCGTAACGATACAGGCCGAATTCGGACCCGTGCGAATCGCCGGCTTCGTCAAGGGTGAGAGGTCCGGAGATCCCGTCATAGTCGATGTCCGGCTGTGTCGCCAACACGTCGACGCACTCACCGAAGCTCGTACATTTGATCCCCTTCTCGGACACGCTGCGAAGAGTTCTGGCTATGGCCTCTCCGCTATCGTCGCCGGCGGATGCTGCGGCAAGCGCGGCGAGTACCGTCGCGTCATAGGCTTCGGCAGCGTACCGAAAGTCGGTCACGGACGGGTCAGCAGCTTTAATGCGCTTGATGAACGCAGCATCCGGCGTGAAACCCTGAAGTATCCCGTTGACGTCTTTCAGCGTGCCCGCTGGCAGAGCCTGAGAGTAGTCAGCCAGGTTCTGCGAGGTAAGCCAGAGTTTCGAGCCAGCAAGCTTGGCTTTCACTAGCGCAAGGATGATTGCCTTGTTTTTCGCGGTGGCACTGAATGGGCTTGCCAGAATCACCACATCGGGTTCGGCTTTGGTCAGCGCTGCAACGATCTTGTCCGCATCATTGCTGGTCTCGGTGAATGGCTCGCTCGCAACAAGCGTGCCTTTGTCTTTCGCCAGTCCAGAAGTGAGCGAGTCAAGGATGGCCTTGCCGGTGTCGTCGGAGTAGTAGACCAACGCCACCTTCTTGCCTGCCCCCGCTGCCTTCGCGAGCGTTGCACCCTGCTCACCGGCGGACGGGATGGTACGGAACAGGTATCCGTTATCGGCGACGGCCGTGAGGTTGATGCCGGTTGCTGAAGGCGAAATCATGGCAATGCGATTATCGACGACCGTCGGCAGGATGCGTTCGGCCAGAACGGATGACGACGGTCCGATAATGACGTCGACCTTTTTCTCGATCAGGGCCTTCAGCGACTGCTCTGCCTTCGTCGTTGAGGCATCGCCGGAATCGCGGTGGAACACCTCAACCTTTTGACCATTGACTCCGCCAGCCTCATTAATCTCGCGCACGACGAGCTCCACCCCGGCATCCTGCGCTTTGCCGAGGAAGGCGGTTGCCCCCGTGGTGGGGAACAACGTGCCGATGCGCAGCACCCCGTCGCCGGTGGGGGTTGGCACGATGGTTGGTGTTGCGGTCGGAACCGGCATCGGGGTCGGTGTCGTACAGCCAGCAAGCCCTATTCCCAGCAGCATGCTGGCAGCGATAGCCAGAACCGCCCTGGTGGGCGTCGTCATGTTTGGTTTGGGCAGCACTCCCGAAGACTACCCAAGCATCATCCGGGCAGCGGTGAGGCGCGACGTAAAGCTCGGGCGTGAAAAACCATGTCGGTGCTCAACACGATCAGGGCGACCCAGACCAGCGAAAATCCGAGCCAGCGCTCCGGCGGCATCGCCTCGAGCATGATGAACGTGCCGAACAGGAACTGCAGGATGGGTGTGAGGTACTGCACGAATCCGATGATCACCAGTGGAAGTCGTCTGGCCGCAGCAGCGAAGAGGAGCAGCGGAACGGAAGTCACGATACCGGCAGCGGCGAGAAGGAGGGTGTTCCCAACCCCTGCGGTTCCGAACACCACACCGGTCGTTGCGCCGACGAACACCAGTTGAAGGATAGCCAGCGGCATCAGCCAGGCGGTTTCGATCGCCAGCCCGGTAACGGCATCCACCCGGGAACCGACACGCTTTTTCATCAGCCCGTAGAGGCCGAAAGAGAATGCGAGCGCCAGTGAAATCCACGGGAATGTGCCGTAGTTGACCGCAAGCACGATGACCGCAACGGTGCTGATGCCCACGGCAACCCACTGCGTCGTTCTCAACCGTTCCCGCAATACCAGAACGCCAAGAAGCACTGTGACGATCGGGTTGATGAAATACCCGAGTGCCGCTTCGTTGACGTGGCCGGTCACCGCCGCGAAAACGTAGATCTGCCAGTTGATAAACACCAGGAGGCCGGCGAGCCCGAGGGCAAGCATGGTGCGCCGGTCCTTCAACACCGATCGGACGATTCTCCATTTTCGGGTAAGGGCGATGAGAATGACGCAGAACACCAGGGAGAACAGCACCCGCCAGGCGACAATTTCGATCGGCCCTGCCGGTGCCAGAACCAGAAAGTACACGGGCATGAAGCCCCACAGCCCGTAGGCACTGACGGCGAAGAGCACCCCGGAACGCTGGTGCGCCGCGGTGGCCGTGAAGACTGGAGGTGGCATTGATCTAACTCTAAGTCCGCGCGTTGGTCGGGCACCCGAACGTGCTCCGGTGCTGTTGATCAGCCGCGAAGGGCGAACAGAAAGTACGAAGGACCCACCCGAGATCCGGGCGGGTCCTACGTCTAAGTAACGTGTTTAGCGGACGACTACTGCGAGCACGTCGCGGGCGGAGAGTACAAGCAGGTCATCCCCGCCGTACTTCACCTCGGTTCCGCCGTACTTGGAATAAATGACCTTGTCGCCTACGGCGATGTCGAGCGGAACGCGATTGCCGTTGTCGTCGATGCGACCGGGGCCTACCGCGAGAACCTCGCCCTCCTGGGGCTTCTCCTTCGCGGTGTCAGGGATGACCAGGCCGGAAGCAGTTACCTGCTCCGCGTCGACCTGCTTGATCACAATGCGATCCTCGAGCGGCTTGATGGACACCGACACGGTTGACCTCTTCTTTCTTACACGTGGAAAAATTCGTGGGGTTAGCACTCTCACTGCGAGTGTGCCAGATCAACTGTACCCGTCTGGTTGGCACTCTCGCAACGTGAGTGCCAACGAAGG
>JBDSZO010000045.1:0-4764 GCA_039925105.1 Terrimesophilobacter sp.
TCCACCGGGGCAGGAGATATTCGGCAATGGTGAGACTTGCCGCAACCTTGAGTTCGCGCCGGGTTTCCGATCGAAGCGCGGCGATGCCGGCCTCCATGCGCTCTGCCGATGCGATCACCTCGTCAGCCCAGCCGGCGACGACACGGCCGGCGACTGTGAGTGCGGATCCTCTCGGGGAACGGACAAACAATGCGATTCCAATGCGCGATTCAAGCCCGCGCATCCTCGCGGATGCTGCCTGCTGCGTCATTCCGACCTTTCGACCTGCGGCCGAAAGACTTCCGGTCTCGCTCACCGCAATCAGGATCTGCAGTGCAACCAGGTCAGGGGATGAGAATCCGGGCATTCAGCAACTCCTACAAGCATTCGTTGTGACCCCACAAACATACTCCGGCTACCGTGCTAGCGGATCCTGCAGCACGATGGTGGGGTGAATGATGCGCAGCAGCCGATAGCCGAGACTGAACGAACCGCGCGCGCACCCTGGTTGGCCGGCGTGCTTGTTGCTGGCGGGGCAGGCCTTGTCGCGTGGGGTATTCACCTTGTGGTACCGGCGATCCCGCTGCTGACCGCGGCGGTCGCACTGGGAATCATCGTGGCGCAGGTGCCTGCCGCACGGCCCGCCTTGATCGGACCACTCGCACCGGGATTGTCGCTCGCATCCAAACGATTCATGCGCCTCGGCATCGTGTTGCTCGGCCTCAAGCTGAGTCTGATCGGTATTGGGAAGCTCGGTTGGGTCTCCATCGTCTCGGTCGTCGTCATCGTTCTGTTGACGTTTGGGATCACCCTGTGGTTGGGTCGACTCTTCCGCCTGCCCGGCCACCAACCGTTGCTGCTGGCGACCGGATTCGCCATCTGTGGAGCATCCGCCATCGGCGCCATGAGCGGCGTTGTGAAAGCCAAAGACGAGGACACTGCGACTCCCGTCGCGCTGGTCACCCTCTGCGGAACGCTGGCGATCGCCGTGCTGCCCGCCCTGTGGCATCCGCTGGGCCTAAGCAACAACCAGTTCGGGCACTGGGTCGGCGCCAGTGTTCACGATGTCGGACAGGTGGTTGCGACAGCGCAGATTGCCGGTGTGTCAGCTTTGGCGATCGCCGTGATCGTTAAACTCACCCGCGTGCTGATGCTCGCACCAATGGTGTCGATTGCGGCAATCGTTGTTCATCGCCGCTCGGACAGGAGCGTAGCGACGAAGCGCCCGCCGATCCTTCCGCTGTTCGTTGCCGGATTTCTCGCGGCAACCGTGCTGCGCACTTTCGTCGACCTGCCCGACGTGGTGCTGAACGGTGCAGACATCCTGCAGACCGCGTTTCTCGCGGTGGCCCTGTTCGGCCTTGGATCGGCGGTGCGGCTGCGAGAGCTTGTGCACACCGGATGGCGCGCCCTGATTGTCGGGCTGCTGTCCTGGCTTCTGATCGCAGTGCTTGCGCTAGGCGCGGTCGCCATCAGCTAGCTAGTTCGACTCGCAAAACATCTAGAGTGAGAGCAATCGTGTGGTCGCCGAATGACCACGCCCGGCTGACAGGCACCGGCGCTGATCGACGATGCGACCATCCGTTTGCCCCAGTGGAGGAGCGAAATGACCGACGTACCACAAGCCGACAGACGAAGGGTCGCCGTTCTCGGAGCCGGCTTCGCTGGGCTTGCCGCCGCCGATCGCCTGGTGGAGCACGGTTTCGACGTGACAGTCTTTGAAGCGAGGGACCGTGTCGGAGGGCGCGTGTGGTCGGAGACGATCGACACCCCAAACCACGGTGATGTTGTGATCGAACGCGGTGCCGAGTTCATCCTCGACGGCTATGACACGCTGCGTGCCATCGCCGGCCGCCTCGGTCACTCGCTCGTAGACACCGGGATGAGTTACTACGTGCGTGAGCTCGCTGAAACCCCGAACATCCACACCACCCAGGTCGCCGAGGCGGGAAGGAAAGCCACCGAGCTCGCACAGACCTTTGCCATCGAGCCATCAGTCGCTGATGTTCTCAGTCGAATGGAGATCGATCCCCAAATCAAAGCGGCGTTGAAAGCCCGAATCGAGATATCCACCGCGTGCGCGGCCGACACCGTTTCGGCGTCCACACTGCTGCACACGGCGGCATTTGACCCCAAACCCAGTTGGCGGATCGGCGGCGGGAACCAGCAGATCGCGCTCGGTCTCGCCCTCGGGCTCGACGAGCGTGTGCGGTTGGTCAACCCAGTTACCCGAGTGGCGTTTGATGGTGACGAGGCCATCGTCACCAGCGCGGCGGGCGATGAGCGCTTCGCCTTCGTGGTCGTGGCCCTGCCACTGTCCTTCGTCAGCAACCCGGAGCTCATCGACCTGCCGTTGACGGGAAGTCGGCGAACAGTGCTTTCGCGCATCGTGCAGGGGCACGTCGCCAAACTGCACATGCCGCTGGCTGCGCGACCGACTACCAGCGCCATCATGTCCGTGGCCGGTCGGTTCTGGACCTGGACCGCCGTGGACGTCTCTGGTGAAGTCGCGCCCGTGTTGAACTCGTTGGTCGTGTCTGCGGCGGCCGTGTCAGAGAGCGGGGTGCACTCCGGCGACGGCGAGCTGTACGCTGCGGTCAAGCGGATCCGTCCTGACCTTGACCTGAATGACGATCTCGACCGCGTGTTGACTGTCTGGTCTGAGGATCCGTGGGCCAGGGGCAGCTTCTCCTCGCACGCCCCTGGTTGGTCCGAGGCCGACAGCGTCGAAGTGGGCAGCCCGATCCGGAACCTGTACTTCGCCGGCGAATATGTGGACCCCGAATTCACCTGTCTGATGGAGGGTGCACTGCGCAGCGGGATGAAAGCCGCCGACGACATTGCTAGAACCCTGACCCCCAGAAGACATGCTGCCTGAAAACTGCGTCCCTTCCGACCGGCCTCTCGTCGACTGACCGCATAGCTTGCAGTTTTGTTCTTTATGCGCGCTGGTGGCTGAATAGCGGTTCAGTCAGGCGAGCATCATGAAGAGCTTCTCAAGCTCTTCCGAGGTCACGTTGCCCTGCTTCCTTGATGCCTCGTCGGGATCGGTGACGCAGTCCTTCATCGCCGTTGCGACGATGGCGAAGCCGGCGCGATCAATCGCGCTGGAGACTGCCGCAAGCTGGGTGACAATGTCACGGCAGGGTTGGCCAGCCTCGACAGCGGCAGTGACGGCCGCAAGCTGTCCACTGGCGCGGCGCAGGCGGTTGACAATCTTGCGCTGGGCATCACGGTCGGTGGTGGGCATGGTGCTCCTTCAATGACGGCCAGCAGTGGCAGTTGGCCGGGATTCGGTAGTGCCGAGGATGGCGTGTTGATTTGTGGTGACGCAGGTGGCGGCAGGAGCTGAGTTGCACCATCCAGTGATGGCACCAACCGCGAGGAAGGCGGCGCAGAGCCCGGCAGGAATGGCGTACCAAAGGTTTTCACCCAGGCTCACCGCGAACGCGGCGGCGATGATACTCGCACCAGCGCGAATGGCTCTCTCGCCAGCATTCATAATCTCATTATACCCCTAGGGGTATACAATGATCGACAATTTCAGTCAAGAAACAGTTTGCGCAACCTGAACGTCGTGAACACCATGCCTACCGCAATCATGACAACGTAGTAGAGCACGTGCCACGCCATCGTGATACTGAACACGCCCGTAGTGAGCCCGCGCACCAGTTCGACGCCGTGCCACAGCGGCAGCGCCTGAATCACCAACTGGATTGACTCCGGGTAGACCGAGATCGGAAAGAAAGTGGCAGAGAACAGGAACATGGGTAGCAGAACGAACGCGATCCAGTCCATCTGCTGGAAGGTCTTCATGTAGCTCGTGATCGCCATACCAAGACTGGCAAACCCAAACGCGATCAGCATCACGGCGGGCAACGCGAGGAGGGCCGTCCAGGACAGGTTCAGGCCGAGCGCCTGCATCACGATCATGAAACCGGCGGCGTACGCTGCACCACGCAGCAATGCGAGAGAAATCTCGCCGAACGCAACATCCAGCGGCCCAAGGGATGTCGCCAGCATGCCCTCGTACAGCTTGGAGTAGTTCATTTTGAAGAACACGTTCCAGGTGGAGTCGTACACGGCACCGTTCATTGCCGACACGGTCAACAGGGCTGGCGCAATGTAGGCCGCATACGGCACCTCCTGGCCGGTTCCGGTCTGGATCCCACCAACAAGCGCACCGAGCCCAATGCCCATGGAGAGGAGGTAAAAGATTGGCTCGAAGAATCCGCTCAGCACCACCAGGTAGTTCGTGCTCTTGGTGGCCAGCAGACCTCGGCTCATTACGCTGCGCGCATTCCCCGCGTAGAGAGAACCGACGAGGGCGCCATACTTGCGCGCATCCGGTCGGGTGGGGGCGAAGGTGGGGGTGGAGGTCACTTGTTCAACCTCCGCGTGACGACACCCTGAGTCATCCGCCAACCAACAACAGTCAAGGCCAGCAGATACAGCACGTGTGCGACGGTGAGCCAGATCGGCTCGGCGTAACCATAGCTCAACACTCGGCCGAGCTCAGCACCGTGCCACAACGGCGAGATCCAGCCAAGCCATTGCAGGTACACCGGAAGTTGGGTGAGCGGAAAGAAGGTACCGGAGAACAGGAACATCGGGGTAATACCGAAGCGCATGATCATCGCCATCTGGCCCTTGTCCTCCTCGATACGCGAGGTGTAGGAGGCGATGACCGCACCGACAGCGAGCCCGGTGAACGAGGCGGTGAGCACGCTGAGGAACCCGAGTGATGAAGGAACCGCACCGAAAAACAGCATGACGATGAAGTAG
>JBDSZO010000046.1:0-3675 GCA_039925105.1 Terrimesophilobacter sp.
CCCGACCCGACCTGCGGGCCTCTGCTCTTTTTGCGCACGGCACCCGGTCGGCCGTGCTTCGGTGCTGGGTTTTTCACGCGAGGCTCCAATGGGTTTCGGTTGGGGTGTCTTCAAGCTGCACGCCGGCTTCAGCCAACTCGTCGCGGATGCGGTCGGCGAGCGCGAAGTCTTTTGCGGCGCGGGCGGAGTTTCGATCCCGGATGCGCTGGGCGACGAGTCCGGAAAGGGCCGGCGCTGCCGCATCCGTCGCCGCGGTGTTCCACGGGGCAGCGAGGGGGTTGATGCCGAGCACATCCGTCATGGCAATCACCTCCGCCTGCACGGCGGCGACGGTGTCGACGTCATCGGCGTCAAGGGCGGCATTGCCGGTGCGAATCCGCTCGTGCAGGATGCCGAGCGCCTGCGGAACCGCGAGGTCATCGTCCATTGCCGACGCGAACGCCTCTGGTACGGCCTGAACGCCACTCAAGACGCCAGCGCCATCGAGCCTGCGCGTCGCCCGCTGTAGGAACACTTCGATGCGTTCCAACGCGGCCGCCGCCTCGACCAGGGCGCCGTCGTGGTAATCGATGGTGGAGCGGTAGTGGGCGGAACCCAGGTAGTACCGCACCACCAGCGGACGCGCCTGCGCCAGAAAGTCGGCGGCGAAGATTGAGTTGCCGAGAGACTTCGACATTTTCTGGCCGTTCACGTTCACCAGTCCGTTGTGAACCCAATGGTTGGCGAAGCTGTCGCCGGCGGCATGCGACTGCGCGAGCTCGTTCTCGTGGTGCGGGAAGCGCAGGTCGAGCCCGCCACCGTGGATGTCGAATTGGGGGCCAAGGTAGCGGCTGGCCATGGCCGAGCATTCGATGTGCCAGCCGGGCCGTCCAGAGCCCCACGGTGACGGCCAACTCGCCGATTTCGGCTCGGTCGGCTTGTGGCCCTTCCACAGCGCGAAGTCGCGGCCGTCGCGCTTTCCCCGAGGGTCGGCATCCTCCGCCTCCTCCATGTCGTCCAGCTTTTGCCGGGTCAGCGCACCGTACTCGGGGTACGACGACGTGTCGAAGTACACGTCGCCAGAACCATCCGGCGCCGGATACGCGTGCCCTGCGTCGATCAGACGCGTGATGAGCGACTGCATCTCGGTGATGCTCGCGGTGGCCCGCGGCTCGTAGCTTGGCGGAAGGATGCCGAGCGCGTTGTACCCGGCGGTGAATTCGAGCTCATAGCGGTAGGCGAGCGCCCACCACTGGTGCGAACTGCCTTCGGCGTCCGCGCTGGCAAGAATCTTGTCGTCAATGTCGGTGACGTTGCGCACGAGGGTCACCTGGTAGCCGCGGTGGTCAAACCAGCGCCGCCACAGGTCGTAGACGAGGGCGGAACGCAAATGCCCGATGTGGGGGGATGACTGAACCGTCGGGCCGCAGACGTACACGCCGACCTCGCCGTCGACGATCGGCACGAAGTCGATGGTCGATTGCTGTTTGGTGTCATACAGGCGCACGGTCACGGCGATAAGCCTACTTGGGGTAGTGAGCAGGAGAGGTGATGTGTCGTCGAGTAGCATCTGGGTGATGCAGGCGACAAGCGAAGCGCAGTATGCGGCGGCACTCGGAGACCACGCGCCGGACCTTGAAAAGGTTCGCGACGGGCTGTGGAGCCTCGGCATGCCGATGCCAATCGTTCAACCCCATTTCACCCTCAGCTATCTGGTGCGGGACGATGACGGCGGGATTCACCTTGTCGACCCTGGTTGGGATTCCGACGAGAACTGGCAACGACTCGTCGACGCGCTGGAGGAGGTCGGCAGTGCGACCGAGCAGGTTCGCAGTGTCGTCGTCACCCACCTGCACCCCGACCACCTTGGAATGGCGGAGCGCGTGCGCGAGAAGACCGGCGCGAGAGTGGCGCTGCACCGCGTCGAGCAGGAGGGCATCCACGAGCTGCGCCAAGGCGAAAGCCCAGAGTCGGCATCCGCACGGTTCACACAGTGGGGTGCGCCGCTCGACGTGCATGGTGAGCTTGTGGAGGCCGCGAACCGCAGAAACGCCTGGAAACCTTTCACGGCCGACCTGTTGCTCGACGACGGCGACGTTCTGGATATCCCGGGATGGGAGCTGGAGGTGCTGCACACGCCGGGTCACACCACCGGGCACCTGGCGCTGGTCGACGCCTCCAAAAAGCTCCTTCTCACGGGGGATCTTCTGCTGCCATCCCAGTTTCCGGGGATCGGTCTTGGTGGAACCAGCATCACAAACCCGATTGACGACTATCTGGCTTCGATACACCGCATCGCCGAATTCGGGAACTACGAGGTTCTTCCCGGTCACGGCTATCGCTTCACCGGGCTTTCCGAACGTTGCGCGGTGACGGCAGCACACCACGATCAACGGACCGGTGAGGTGCGCACTGCACTCACCGCTCGCCCCGAGAGCACCGTGTGGGAGATCGCCGCCGGTCTGACCTGGACTGCCGGATGGGAGAATCTGCGCGGACTCGAACTGCTGTCGGCACTTGCACAGACCGCCACCCACCTGGATCGCGTCGTCGCTGGCTAACTCAGGACGAGCAAATAAGCGCGGTGGCGATTGCCGCAATCCCCTCGCCGCGACCGGTCAATCCGAGGCCGTCGGAGGTTGTCGCACTCACACTGACCGGCGCCTTCACGAGCGCGCTCAGTGCTGCCTCCAGTTCCGCTCGCCGAGGACCGATCACCGGACGGTTGCCGATCACCTGCACGGCAACGTTGCGGACCGAATAACCTGCAGCGGCCACGAGCGCAACGGTGTGGGCGATGAAAACGCCGCCATGGGCATCCGAAAGCTCAGGATCATCGACTCCGAACCTGCTGCCAAGATCGCCAAGGCCCGCAGCGGAAAGCAGTGAATCGCAGAGTGCATGGCAGAGCACATCACCGTCGCTGTGACCGGAAAGCCCAACCTCGTCCGGCCAGAACAGGCCACCAAGCCACAGCGGGCGGGAAGCATCGATCGCGTGAACGTCGACGCCGATACCGACTCGCACGTGCTCGTCGGCACGGTGCTTTCCACGACCAAGAATGTGTTCCGCGCGGGCCAGGTCGAACGGCGTGGTGATTTTGAAGGCGAGCGGATCACCGTCAACAACCGTCACCAAATGCCCAGCAGCAGTGAACAGGGCCGCATCGTCGGTGAAATCGTCGCTCGCGTTCACATACGCTTCGCGGAGCGCCGAAGCTGGGAACCCTTGGGGCGTTTGCGCCGCGCGAAGCAGGGCACGGTCGACGTTGGAAATCAGGCGATCACCGTCCACCTGTTTGATGGTGTCGGTCACATCAAGTGCGGGAATCGCGCCGTGGCCGGAGTTTCGTACCTGCGCGACAACTCGGTCGAATTGGCTGGACGGCGTGAGCGCTCGGGCGGCGTCATGCACGAGAACCACCTGAACTGACGGATCCAGTGCGGCGATGCCTGACGCAACCGAGCCTTGGCGGGTGGCACCCCCTACGACAACCGTTGCGTCGGTTCCGTTGAGGAGTGACCGGGCCTTATCGAGACGTTCAGAGGGCGCGACAACGACCAACTGGGCAGGTTCGGCCATGCCAAGCACCGAATCGACGGAACGCTCCAGGAGGGTGCGGCCGGCCAGTTCGACGAACGCCTTGGGCACCGACGAACCCAGCCTGGTCCCCTGGCCTGCCGCGACAACGATCAC
>JBDSZO010000047.1:0-7312 GCA_039925105.1 Terrimesophilobacter sp.
AGATCCTCGACACCGAAGCTGGCGGGTTGATGCTGGTCGATGCTTTCGGTGATCTGCAAGTCGTCGCCTCCACCAACGAGCAGGCCGACTTCGTCGAGCTGATGCAGCTGAATGCGGGGGCTGGCCCGTGCATCGAAAGTTTCACGACCGGTACAGCGGTCGCGGTGGCAGATATCGATGAGTTCGGCACTCAGTGGCCACAATTTCGAAGCGCCGCGCTGCAGAAGGGGTTTCGTTCCGTGCTCGCCACGCCGATGAGGTTGCGTGGAGATGTTCTTGGCACGATGAATCTCTTCAGCACGCATGTCGGCGGGTTGAGCGCACGGGACGCGGCCATCGCGCAAGCACTGACCGATGTTGCCACGATAGGCATTCTGCAAGAGCGCAGCATCCGAGAAAGCGGCCTCGTTTCCGAACAACTTCAACGTGCGTTGGACAGCCGAATCCTGATCGAACAAGCCAAGGGCGCTCTCTCCCAAACTTTCTCCATTGGCATGGACGAAGCATTTGCCATGCTGCGCAATCATGCGCGTAGCCGCAACCTCAGCCTGCACGCGGTCGCCGAAGGAGTCGCCAACCGCAGCATCGACATCGAAATCTTCCAGCCAGCAACTCCTAACCCGTCGGTCTGACCGCCGCTGCGCGTTTTGGGAAACAAACGATGTCGGCCACGAGAGTCGCGCGTTCTCGTCACGCGTTGCACAGTAGCGCAAGAACTTCGCAACTCACTTGAAACGGAAACGCCTTGTTTCTAAGAGCATTCAGGTGCTGGCCGTGATCCTGCGCGCCCATTCATGCTAGCGCTGGTTTGGTGACGCGCGGAGGGCTCGTACACAGTCCGTTCGAGCGTCGGCTTGCGCACGTCCGTACGCCGGTCCACCACAGGGCGGCGGTCCACCCTCTGACGACAACGCAATCGAAGGTGGCTTTCGACAAGGCTCGCCCGCCCGCATGGGGTCCCTGAGAGCGTGCTTGTGCTGGTCAACATGAGATCCAGTTTGGCGCCTAATCGCGTTCGGCGATCTTCTTCACATCCGCCACCACGTTGTTCCACATGCTTTCAGAATGCTCGGCCTCTTCGGCGCTCGCATTGTTGTCCTGAGTCAGTGTCAAATGTGATCCTTCGTTGTGCTTCTTCACAGTCCAAGTCAAAGTATGGTAGTTCTCCGGCACGTCGGGCTGGCTCGTCAGTGGGCTGAAATGTGTGGTCACAAGTCGATGATCAGGATCGAACTCGAGGATCTCTCCTCTATCTTCATAGTCCTTGCCCTCCCAGGTCCCTCGCCACACAATAGGGTTCCCCACTACCCAATCAGTGTCGACGTCGGTACCGAACATAAACTCTTTGGTCGCTTCAGCGTCGGTGATGACCGACCAGACCCGCTCGACCGGCGCATCGATGAGAGTCTCCGACGTCGCGACAAATGTTTCCGACATTACTTATCCCTTCGTTTTCTCCGACGTTTCGAGCCGTGAAATGCGAACCCACCCTCGGATTGGTGCAACAGACTCTAGGGGCGTGGGGTTGCGGTTGACTGGGAGTCAGTTGAATGATTGCGCACAGAACCAGGAAACCGGCGGGTTACGTGAGCTGTCCTGACTTTCCCGGACGGTTTCTTTGTATTGATCATGCCGCTTCGAGGGCGGCGGTGTGAAGTGCTTCGAACTGGTTGGGGCTGTGGTAGCCGATGCCGGAGTGGCGTCGGACCGGGTTATAGAACGCTTCGATCCATTCGAAGACCGCGGTTCCCAGCTCGGCCTTGGTGGACCAGGCGCGGCGGTCAAGGAGCTCGATCTGCATGGAGCCGAAGAACGATTCCATGAGCGCGTTGTCGTAAGCGGAGGCGACTTTGCCCATCGATCCCATCAGCCCCGCCTCGCGAAGGCGGGTCCCGAACAGCCATGAGGTGAATTGACTAGGTTCAACCAGTCGATGCAACACCGGCTTGTTGGAGTAAGAGTAGCTGTTCATTGAGGGCTTCGGCAGGGATCTTCCAGCCAAGTGACTTGCGGGGCCGATGCCTTGCGTACCACCGGTAACGATCACATGTTTACCCGCAAGACAAGTCATGAACGTGAGTCTAAGACAGTAAAAACGCCGCTCAGTGTGTGACCGCCGCAACAGCACATGTTCGTAGTCTGCCGAGGAATAGTCTAAGAATTTGTTTGCAAGGGATAAGTTTCATCGTCACACTGGGGCCATGCGAAAATCCCGAACGACCGGTGCACTTATTGCCATTGCAGCGATTCTGCTGTTGAGCGGTTGCGTCCGCTTTCAGGCTCACCTCACGGTCACGCCAGAGAACACCCTCAACGGCGACATCGTGGTGGCCTCTATCGTGGGCGATGCGGATAACGCCAAGAACGACGCGAAGGATCGTGCCGTGGCCATAGAGAAGAAGCTTCTGCCCAACTTGAGCGGTGCGGATGGCGTGACCCGTAGTGATTACGACAGTGACGGCTATGCTGGCTCACGTTTCTCTCTCAGCAACACACCACTGGAGGCGATCAACAGCAACAGCGACAATGGGTCGTTAAGTCTGAAACGCGATGGCGACACTTTCATGTTTGATGGCACGGTCAACTTCACCCCGAACAGCGACCAGGCCCCCCCGAAGAATGCTGACAAATCCAACATTGAAGTAGCCATCACGTTCCCCGGCACGGTAACGAAGCACAACGGCAAACTTGAGGGCACACGCGTGTCTTGGAACACAAGCTACGAGGGCAGCCTCGACATGCACGCCGTGGCCAGCGCTGAGCCTGTCGGTCCTCCTGCGTGGGTGTGGGTATTGGTTGGGGCAGGAATCCTGGTGACCATTGCCATCATGGTGATCGTCGTCGTCGCCACGAAACGCCGGCGCACCGCAACGACGACATAACCGTCGCGTCTCGATGATCTGGGGTCACCGATGACGCGGAGTTAGAGATACTGCCCGGCGGTGCTAGCTAATCGGCTGATTGGCGCGCGGTCTCCGATTGGGGTTGGGGGACCCGTGGCGGTCGGATTCGTGGAACCGCCCTGTCGGAGCGGAGTTGGCGCGCGCCGACTCAATCGTATGGGAGGCTCGAACGCCCATCCCTCCTCACGGTGCGGTGGACGCGTTCGATCTGCCCGTTGCTTTGAGCCCGGCAGCACAGCGATTGGAACAGGGCCGCGACAGTCGGGTGGGGCGCACAGCGTTGACCGCAGTAGAGCGGTTTCCGCGGTGCTGCTCCTGGCGCTAGTTAGCCTTTCTTGGAGGTGACGACACCGACAATGAATCCCAGGACGGCTGCGCCGATGGCCGCCAGTATGACTGCTTGGATCGGGTATTTCTTGATAGCGCCAGTGGCCTTGTCGCTGATGTCTGATACCGCCTCGCTCGCTTGGTGCAGACCGGTCGAAACTTTCTTCTGTGCGGTGTCCACTGCGTCATTGAGCGCACGGGCCGCGGATCCAACCGACTCGGATACTGAGTCGGACCCCGCCCTTGCGACACCAGATACCGCATCTGCGGTCTTGTCTACTGCGGCGCGGACACCATCCGCGGCGGCATCGACAGTGTCTTGCATTTTGTCGTCGTCTACGTTGGCCATGGCTATTGTCCGATCTTTTTCGCTTGTCTCGCGGCAGACTTGATGGCTTTATCCGCCTGCTTATGGGCTTGCTTACGTGCTTTCTTGACTCGTGGATCGTTCCAAAGCGCCTCAAGCGTGGCGGTAATTTCGCGGTAGCGTTCGCGGCCGGCTTTGGCACCGTAAATATAGGCGATGAGGCCGATCACTCCGATGCCGAGCCAGGTGAAGAATTTACGCATGCGATTCCTTTTCTACTTATCCGAGCAAATTATTGGATGCGGGTGGTTTGGGAGAGGCGCGGCCGGAAGCCGCCACCGATCTGGATCAACGCGGGAAGTTCGCGTCCGAGGAGAGAAAGTCTGAGACGGCTACCTTCGCCAGGCCTCTTCGGTACCCTCGTCATAATGGATGAACGCGGTACGCAAGCCGCCAAGCACTTCGGCTGATGTCTCGAAGAGCGCTTTCGCCCGCAAATCATCAACGGTACCGACATCTTTTCTGAGGTGATCGATGAGTTCCTGAAGCTTGTCGGCGATCACTCCGGTGTGTGCGGTCGCCTCTGAAGAGTTGTCATCGGGAAAGTCCATGATGGGCCCTTTCTTTTTATGCGTCTTTTCAGCATATGTCTCGTCGAATTGTTCGGATAGGGCCAGGAGATATCTCGACCCGGATCGGGTGCCTCGCACGAGGAACGGCAGCAGACCAAGCACCCACACGCGCCAACATATGATGATTGGTTGTGTACCAAATGTCTATAATCCAGCGGGGAGGAGCGTGACGGGATGGGCCTTGAGTTGATCTCTCTGACACCGGCCCAGGCGCTGGGCATCCCCGTCGCGCTCTTCGCAGCGATCCTCCTGGCGGCAGGGGCGGAATTCCAACAGCATGGAGTCACCAAAGCCCAGACCAAGGAAACGAGCGTGGCTAAGCGATCAGGTTTGGGAAAGGGGCAAATTCTGGCCCTGGCCAGGCGTCCGTCGTGGCTTATCGGCACACTCATCCTCGGGCTAGCTATCCTCTTCCAACTGTTCAGCCTCTACCTCGCGCCGTTGACGGTCGTGCAACCGCTCGGCGCTACCGCCCTGGTCATCACCGCAATCATCACCGCGCGGATAACCAAAACCAAACTCAGTGCCGCCTCAATACGCGCCATCGTCTATTGCGTCGGCGGTGTGGGCCTGTTCGTGTCAGTAGCAGCCCTGACCACCACCACGGTCCCCATCACTGACACCCAGCTCGGCATCGTGGTGATAATCCTGGCAGGCATCCTGGTTGTACTGGGGCTCGCGTTCGTTTTCCTGCGCAAGAGATTCACACGAATTTTTTTCGTGGCAGCCGCCGGAATTCTCTTCGGTTTCGTCGCCACACTGGCCAAGGTCCTCATTACCCGAATTCAGACCATCATCCACGGCGGCCTCCACCTCACACCCGCGGACTGGCTGACCGTCGCTTGCCTGCTGGGCCTAGTTGTCGCTGCGATCCTGGGCACATATTTCGTTCAAACCGCCTACTCGTCCGGGTCCCCCGAACTAGTTGTCGCAGGGCTGACCGTCATCGATCCACTTGTCGGGGTAACCATCGGAATCGTCGTTCTCGACGAGGCCACAGCCGCACCACTTTGGGCAGCGGCAGTATTCATCATCGCCGGCCTCGTCGCCATCTACGGAGTGATAAAACTCTCCAGACTGCAACCTAAGACCAGCTAACACCTGCCCGCAGGCAGCGTCACGGAGAAACCACTTACGATTTGCGTGCATTCCCGCAAGACAACCAGTCCGTAAGCCGGTCGGCCACCGAGCGCAAGCTGTTGTGGCGAACTTGCGCAGTGCACACTCGCTTCGATGCCCGTTTACGCCGCCCGATGAAAATGCCCGCATGTGTGCCCTATCTGCAACACGGTTTCAGTCTCGTACACCTATAGTTCCGTGATGTCTCCTCAGGCATGAAGCCCAGCGGTCGCGGTTTCGGATTTCTGGGATCCGCGAGTTTCACAACTTAGTGTCGCAACGTCGGGCCTTGGGTCACGTGATCAAGTCACTTGCGAGACACGTTGACGCCGTCGGGCAGCACAGTCAATTTTCTTTGCGCGTGCCCACATCCTGCCCACAACTGGGGCGCATCGTAGTGAGTTCAGCTGGCTTCAGATGAGTCGAAAGCCGCCTAATTGCTGGCAACAAGGCGACGAGCCGCCGGTTTGCGGGGGCCAGATGACGACTCATAATCGTGAGGTCGCGGGTTCGAATCCCGCCCCAGCTACAGAGGCACCCTCATGCAGGCTGCGCGTGTGGTCTCCCTGGCCCGCGACGTGGCGCATCGATCTGGCCATGCGAGGCGGCGAATGACTGCTTCAACGGCGTGGGCGCCGTCCGGGCTGCGACGTGCTGCTGCACGCGGACCCTGGGCCGCCACCCCCTCAAGGTGAGGCGGTCAGTTGTTCCCGACCCCCGAACGGGCGGCTGCTCGCGTGATCGCAGCCCCGTCCTTGTCGGAGATGACCCCGTCGCTGACGAGGGTCTTGACGATGTCCCCAACGTGCTTGATGAACAGGCCGTGGTTCTTGTAGTCGCCGGCCTCGTCGATGCGGTCGTTGATCGTGCACCCGTCGCTGAGTTTGGCGTTGGCCACCTTGCTGTCGAACCCACCGATGATGACGGTTGCGCGGGTGTCAGAGCACGCACCCGGCTCGGTGCCGCCCTTAACAGTGAACGATCCGCTGAGACGCTTATCATCGGCGGAACTGCCGATGAAGAAGCTCACCTTGCCTTCCGGGGTGATGAACTTCTTTGATGCGGTGTCGTAGTACGACAGCGATTGGCTGGGAACGGAAATCGTCACCCATTCGGACTTTCCGGGCTTGAGGAACACCTTGTGGAAGCCGGCAAGCTGCTTCACCGGTGTCTCGACGGCTGTGGGTAACACACCGAGATAGAGCTGGGTGACCTCCGCGCCGCCAACACGACCGGTGTTGGTCAATCGGAATCGGATCTCGGTCTGCTTATCGCCTTTCGCCGACTTCACCTTCACGTCGCTGTACTTGAATGAGGTGTAAGACAGGCCGTGCCCGAACGGGAACAAAGGCTTAATGTTCTGCGCGGCGTAGCCACGGTAGCCAATGTTGATGCCCTCGGTGTGCGGGATGTTCGGATCCGAGTACGCCCACGGCGTCTTCAACCCGTACGGCACCGCGGTCTCGCTCTTCGGGTACGTAATGGGGAGGTGACCCGACGGGTTGATGTCACCGAACAGTGCACTGGCGATGGCCGAACCTTCCTCCTGGCCACCGAAGTAGGACTGCAGCACCCCTGGTACCTGGCTCAGCCAGGGCATGGTCACTGCGCCCGCGGTCGCCAGAACAACCACAGTCCGGGGATTGGCCGCCCGGACGGCGGTGATCAACTGGTCGGCGCTCTGCGGCAACTTCAGTGAGACCCGGTCCCGGATCTCGCCTTCGAAGGTGCGGACATACACGACAGCGACAGACGCGTTCGCAGCGGCCGTAGCCGCCGCCTGAATAGCCGGCGAGTATGCACCGGCAGGCGTCGACCACTGGAGCAGTAACGTGCCGGGTTCTAGCCTTTGCTGTTGGCGGTCGGCCGCATAGTTAACCTGAAGCGCGTACTTTTGACCGCCCACCAGGGGCAGATTCGCAGAGGATATGTCGCGCAGACCATTGGTGCCGGTCATGTCGACAATCGTCTTGCCATCGAGTTGCACGGTTGCATCTCCCCAACCAGTGAGGTTTAACCTGTAG
>JBDSZO010000048.1:0-5656 GCA_039925105.1 Terrimesophilobacter sp.
TTCTCAAGGAAGCCGAAGAAATGCTGGTGGCGCGCGGCATCCAGGTGGTTCCCGACTTCGTCTCAAACTCTGCGACCAACGCCTGGTGGTGGTGGATGCTGTTTGGAGATATCGAGCCCGACGTCGACGCGTCTGAGCGCAAGATTCGAAAGGAAATGAGCAGAATCGTGCGGGCCATGTTCGCTCGCGCCACTGCGGAAGGCATTACGCTGCGGGATGCAGCATTGGCCTTTACCAAGGACCAGCTACGGGACATCGACGCTCGGTATGGGTCGGCCTGACCTGTGTCCGTGCCCTCGCTTCGCGCCTTTCGCGACCCCGCATCCGTCGCCGTCGTTGGTGCCTCCGACAACCCCGCCAAGTGGGGTTATTGGCTGGCCGGTGGTGCCCTCGGCGCAGCCCACCGGCGCGCTGTTTACCTTGTCAATACCACCGCCAGTTCAATTCGTGGAGCACGCGCTTATCCCAGTCTCTCAGCGTTACCCGAGACACCGGAGCTCGTCGTGTTGTGTGTCCCGCCGCACCACGTCAAAGGGGTTGTGCGCGAGGCCCTCGCCCAGGGAGCCCGGGCATTCCTTGCCATCACTGCGGGGGTCGCTGACGAAGCAGTAATCGGTGCAATGATCAACGAAGCGGGGGCTCGAATCATCGGCCCGAACAGTTTGGGTCTGTACGATGCCGACTCAGAACTGCAACTGGCGTGGGGAAACTTCTGGCCCGGCGACTTGGCTATCGTCTCTCAAAGTGGCCAGTTGGGCTCCGAAATCGCCGGCCTCGCCGCACGGGCAGGTTTGGGTATTTCTCGATTCATTTCGGTGGGAAACCAATTGGACGTTCGGGCAGTCGACCTTATCGAAGACTTGGGCGACCATGACGCGACACGGATGGTGGCCGTCTATCTGGAGAGCTTCACGGACGGGGCCAGGCTGGTGGAAGTGCTGCGAGTTCTTGCCGTGACCGGAAAGCCCACCTTTGTACTGACCACGGGAGCAAGCGACGGGAGTCAGCGTCTGGCGCGCTCGCACACCGGGTCCCTGACGTCAGCCCTGGATACGGTGGATGCTGCCTGTCGCGCTTCAGGGGCAATCAGGGTTGCAACACCGTCAGAACTCGTTGATCTCGCCCGCTACGTCGGGGTGGGTATTAAGCCGGGCGGCCGCCGCCTCGGGGTCGTGAGTGATAGTGGCGGACAAGGGGGCATCGCCGCCGATGTCGCGTCATTCAACGACCTGGACGTTCCAATCCTCTCGGACCGGCTGCAGAGCTCGCTAGGGAAAATGCTGCCCGGCGGCGCGGCGGTTTCAAACCCTGTAGACCTTGCCGGGGCCGGCGAAGCCAGGCTGGCGATCTACGCCGACGTGGTCGAACTGCTCTTGCGCTCTGGCGAGGTTGATGCTGTGGTGCTCTCTGGATATCTCGGCTGCTACGGCGAAGATACGCCGGCGATTGCAAATTCGGAACTGGATGTTATTGACCGGTTGGGGGTTGTGGTGCAGGAAGTGGGGCGTCCGCTCGTTGTGCACACGATGAGCGCGGCATCCCCGGCTCTCGAGCGCATGTGGGAGCAGTGAGTTCCCGCTTACAACGGAATTGAGTTTGCTCTAAGGTCGCTGTCGTCTGCGGCGACTCTGGCGGCAAGCCCCGGACGGAAAATGCTGACACCGGAACGCTCGGGGGGCGCACCGCCACAAGGCTATTGGGCAGCGCGCACGTTTTTGACTGGTCTGGGCATCGCCGTTCCGAATGGAGTTCTGGTGGCTCAACGCGAGGATGTGGCGAGAGAGTCACCGTTGCTGAACTATCCCGTGGTGTTGAAGGCGGGATGGTTGGAGCACAAGACCGAGCTCGACGGTGTGGTGCTCGGCCTTGGTTCGATCGAGCAACTCGTGGGAGCCTTTGACGAAATGCACGGGCGGTTGGGGGACGGCGACTATGTCATTGAAGAGCAGGATGTGCGACCGCATGCCGTCGAGATTCTGGTTGGTGCACGGAGGGACCGAGACTTTGGCCCGGTCATCGTTGTTGGGGCCGGGGGTCGGGAGACCGAACTGCACCGGGACGTGAGCATTGAGCTCGCCCCGGTAGATCGCACAACCGCCTTAAGCATGATCGCTCGACTCCAATGCTTCGCCCTGCTCCAGGGATGGCTGGGGCGCCCGGCGACGGACATTGACGCACTGGCCGCCATCGTCGTTTCTGTCTCTGAAGCGATAGCAGCCAATGACGCCATCGCAGATTTTGAAATCAACCCCATCCGCGTCGCCCCCGACGGTGCTCTTGCCGTCGATGCCCTGGTGCTCGCACGAGCCGCGGTTTCACGATGAAGGAGAACCCAGTGAGAGTTCCGGATCTGAGTAATGAGTTTCGTGACCACGTCGCCGTTATCACGGGTGGTGGTTCCGGGATTGGTCGTGCGGTTGCCCGACGGTATGCGGCGGCAGGCGGAAACGTCGTGGTTTTGGGCCGTCGCGAAGAGCCGCTTCAAGAAACTGTCGGCCTGATCACCAGAGACGGCGGTGCTGCCAGCTTTGTCTCGTGTGATGTGCGCGACGCGACGGCCATGGCGCAGGCCATTGACGGAGTGGTGGAGCGAGAAGGGCGAATCGACGCGCTCGTGAACAACGCCGCCGGCAACTTTGTCACCCCGGGAGAAAATCTGAGCCCGAACGGGTGGAAGGCCGTCATCGACATCGTTCTGAACGGTACCTTCTATGCGACCCACGCGGCGGCCCAACACATGCTCACCGCAGGATCGGGGAACATTCTCAATGTCATCGCCACCTACGCGTGGCATGGTCACCCCGGTACGGTCCACAGCGCGGCGGCCAAGGGAGGCGTCGTTGCGATGACCCGCACGCTCGCCGTCGAGTGGGCAGCTCGCGGAGTGCGCGTGAACTGCATTGCGCCGGGGCCGACCGAGACCGAGGGTGCGGGTCAGGCTTTGTGGGGCACCGAGGCAGCCCGCGCTCGAGTGCGGGCGGGGGTACCGGCCGGGCGAATGGCCAGCCCGGAAGAGATCGCCGAATCTGCCTCCTTCTTGATGAGCGAGCGTTCCGACTACATCACCGGTGAAGTCATGGTCGTCGATGGCGGTCAGTGGCTGGGCAAATCGATCTACACAGATGAACGGTCCAAAGCGTGAGCACCATGACTGGGGGAGAAGCCCTCGTCGCAGCCCTCGCCAACCATTCCGTCGACACGATCTTCGGCATTCCCGGTACGCACAACCTTGCTGTGTACGCCGCGCTGCCGCGCTACGGCATCACTCACGTCTTGACTCGTCACGAACAGGGGGCCGGATACGCTGCTGACGGATATGCCCGCACCACTGGTCGGCCCGGCATCGTACTGACCACGACCGGTCCTGCCATCCTTAATGCGGCTGCCTCGGCGGCGCAGGCATACTCGGATTCCGTGCCTGTACTTTTCATATCTCCGGGTATGCCGCTTGGGCATCCGGGCCTCGGCAACGGGTTGCTTCACGAGGTCAAGAATCAGGGTGCTGCCCTGGCGGCCGTGGTTTCTTACAGTCATCGGGTCACGAGTGTCGCCGAGATTCCGCTCGCCGTGGCGCAGGCGTTCGCCACGATGTCGGAGGGTCGACCGCGTCCTGTGCATCTGGAGATCCCACTCGACTTGCTGGATGAAGTCGCTGACGTAGCCATGGTGCCGAAAATTCCTTTCGGGACTCGCGATGCACCAGGGGTCTCCGTCGCCGATGCTGCTGCCGCACTGAACGCGGCGAGCCGACCATTGATTCTCGTGGGTGGGGGAGCCTCGCGTGCGGCGGAGCAGGTCACAGCGGTTGCCGAGGTTTTGTTGGCCCCCGTGATTGCGACCGCGACCGGTAAGGGGATCCTGTCGGAAGGGCACGAACTGGCAGTCGGTGCCGGCGTGCAGCATCCCAGTGTGGTCGACGCAGTCAACGACAGCGACATGATCCTGGCCATTGGCACCGAATTGTCTCCGGCAGATTGGTGGCTGGGGCTACCAGACCTGACCGGAAAGCTGGTGCGAATCGATATTGATGCCACCAGTATCAATACCAATGCGGTGCCAACGCACGGGTTGATCGGCGATGCTGCAACCGTCTTGACAAGCCTCCTGCCACTACTTGACGTGAAGTCGAATGGTCACGGTTCGTCAGGCAGTGACACTGGTCGTGTGTCCGAGTTGAGGCTCAGTTTTGCCGCCGATGCGCGCGCCGAGGGCGCACCCTGGCTGGAGATTGTTGCCGCCATTGGGGCCGCGCTGCCGCGTGATGCGATTGTGGCCGCCGATAGCGCCATGGCCTGCTATTACGGTGCGTTGTCGAACCTTCCGCTCCACCGCCCGAATGCTTTCCTGTATCCCAGTGGTGGCGGCACATTAGGGTTCGGTCTGCCGGCCGGTATCGGTGCGAAAGTGGCCAGCCCACAGACACCGGTGCTGGTGTTGCAGGGTGACGGCGGCATTATGTTTACGATCGCCGAACTTGCGACAGCGGCAGAGTTGGGAATCGCCCTGCCCATCGTCGTCGTCGACAACGGCGGATACGGCGAGATCTATGCGGAGATGGTGGATCGAAAAGAGCCGGCACACGCGGTCGCGCTTGGCCACGTTGACTTCCCTGCGCTGGCCGCTTCCTTGGGCTGTTACGGCGTAGCGATCGATAACCCAGCCGAGCTGACGGCGGCGATTGTCTCAGCGTTCACTGCCGACCGGCCCACGGTGCTGCACATCCTCGAGCAAAGCCGAGTTGCCGAGTCCCTGCGGTGGACTCGATAACTCAAAGTACGAACGATCCATCCGTCACCAAAGTCTTAAAGGAGAAAACCATGGCAAAGAAGCGCGTTGAGTATTGGCCGCTGAGCGACGAGCAGCGCGACATCGTTGAGCTGTGCAAAGATTTCGCCACCACGCGTATTCGGCCGCGAGGCCGCGAGGTGGACGAGGCCGACACCGTTTCCCCAGTAGATATTTTCGCCAGCGCAGCCGAGGTGGGCATTACCGACTTCATGCTCCCGGAGGAGTATGGCGGGGGCGGATTCACCGATGTTTTCACGCAATGTCTTGTTCAGGAACAGTTGTGCTGGGGCGATCCTGGCATCGGTAACTTCGTGTGCGCTAACGGCTTTTTTGCCGACCCGATTCTTGTTCTCGGCACGGAAAAGCAGAAACAAGAATGGCTGACCCCGCTCACCGGCCCCAATGCGGTGTTCACGGCATTGGCCACCACCGAACCCGGTTCCGGATCTGACTCGGCCTCAATCGTCACCCGTGCGACCAAAGTTGACGGTGGCTATTCCCTCGCCGGGCAGAAGACGTGGATCTCGAACGCCGGCTTGGCCGATCAGTATGTGGTATTTGCCAAGACCGACCCGAGCCAACGCGCGAAAGGGGTTACGGCGTTCTTGATGAAGAAGGACACCCCGGGAATGACCTTCGGCGAACCAATGAAGAAGATGGGTCAACGCGCCATCGTGTGTCGTGAAATTTTCTTGGACGATGCCTTTGTACCTGACGAGAATCGTCTGGGTGGCGAGGGCGAAGGATTCTTCGGCCTGATGAAAACGTTCGATGCGTCTCGCGTTGTTCTGGCCGCTGCAGCAACAGGTGCAGCCCGCGCTGCGTACGAGTATGCGCTCGACTATGCCCGAACTCGGACCCAGTTCGG
>JBDSZO010000049.1:0-13613 GCA_039925105.1 Terrimesophilobacter sp.
TCGAGCTTGTCGAGACCCCGATTTCGACAGGCTCAATCAGAGTACTGGGCTCAATCCGAGTACTGGGCTCAGCCTCAGACGGTCGGATTGGAACCGGTGGCCGCGAACACCTCGTGGTGGTGGATGACCTCGGCGACGACGAAGTTGAACCATTTTTCGGCGAACGCCGGGTCGAGGTGGCTCTCCTCGGCAATCGCCCGCAGCCGGGCGATCTGAACCCGTTCGCGATCCGGATCCGACGCCGGCAGGCCATGGGTTGCCTTTAGTCGGCCAACATTCTGGGTGAATTTGAACCGCTCGGCCAGCAGGTGCACGAGCGCCGCATCAATATTGTCGATGCTCAGGCGGATGTCCTGCAGCTCGCGAAGCACCGCATCCTGAGCCACGGCGTTGTCTGGTTCCGTTGCCATGAAACGACTCTAGTTTGCTCGAGGCTACAGCTGGGCACCCATCGTCGGCTTTGCGCGCACCCGGATGCGCTGTTGGGTGAACAGGATGCCGACCAGAACGAGCACCGCTCCAACCGGTTCATGCCAGGACAGTGTTTCGCCGAGCACGAAGAACCCAAGCGCAACGGCGACGACGGGGATCAGGTAGGTGACCGTTGACAGGTTTGTTGGACCCCACGCCCGCAACACGGCGATGTTCCAGATGTAGGCCAGGCCTGTACCGAACGCTCCGAGAAGCACGAGAGAGGCGACGACAGGGAACGTCAGATTGACGGGGCCAATCGCCAAGAACGGCGTGAGGATCAGCATGATCACACCGGCTGTCCCGATGGTCAAGAAGGCTACAGTCGTTCCCCTGATCGGCCTGGGGGTAACAAATTTGCGCAAATAACCAATGGCGACACCGTACGAAATTGCGGCGACGATGCAGGCGAGCTGCCCCCACAAATCGCCACTGAGTTCGGTGAATTGCCACGGTGCGATGATGACCACAACGCCGACCAGACCGATGCCGACGCCCACCATCTGTCCTCGGTTGAGCTTCTCCACGCGAAACGCTACGGCCACGAGAACGGCTGTTGCAATCGGCGTGAGCGAATTGTAGATCGCTGCCAGACCGGAGGACACGTGCTGCTCCGCCCACGCGAACAACAGGTGCGGGATGACAGCGTTCGTCAACGCAATCACGACGAAATGCAGATACACGATGGGTTCGCGCGGGAGCCTGGGCCGACTAATGAGCACCACAACGCAGAGAGTCAGTGCCCCCAAGATCTCCCGCGACCATCCGATCTGGGCGAAGGAGACGCCATCCAGCGCCACCTTCATGAACAGGAAGCTCGCACCCCAGATCAGTCCCATGCCCACAAACTGCGCAAGAACGAGGTAGCGCCCGACGCCGATTGGAGTGTCACTCACAGATCGACACTACCGCCCAGTCCGACCATGACTGTCCGATCACGACTGTCCGACCTTGCCAGTCCGAATGGCGCCGCTACCCCGGCGTCGTGCGGAAGAGGATCGGTCGGCCGGTGAACCGCTCGAGCCGCGTCACCAGGCAAGCCCGGACGTCTGGCCACTCCTCGATCACAATCGAGAACATTGCGGTGTCTCGCCAGGTGCCGTCCGCCC
Source organism: Terrimesophilobacter sp. (assembly GCA_039925105.1). Classification (GTDB taxonomy): domain Bacteria; phylum Actinomycetota; class Actinomycetes; order Actinomycetales; family Microbacteriaceae; genus Terrimesophilobacter. The sequence continues at coordinate 1,581 of JBDSZO010000049.1, forward strand.
TTGGTTGTTCACGACGCACTACTCCTTCAAATGTGGCACCCAGTCGGAGTATTGCCTGCCGCGAGCGCTCGTTGAGTACATCCGTCTGGATTTTGACCCGACCGAATCCGGCATCGAATGCGATGTCGAGGAGCAACAGTTTGGTTTCCGGGTTGACGGCGGTTCCCCACACCCTTGGGTCGTAGGCGGTCCAGCCAATGTGGGCCGCCTCGCGGTGTTCGTCGAAGTCGCCAAGTGTGGAGGTTCCAACGACCTCACCAGCGTGTGGTCCGCCGATAACGACCACCGCGTAGCGGTTGTTTTCCGGATGCGCGTCCAGTGCGAGCCAGCGTTCAAATTCGTCGAGGCTGCCCGGGAGTGCCGCCAGCCCACCACCGAATCCGAACTCGAACACGGAGCGGTTCGCGATCGCCGGATACAGCCCGGCGAGGTGTCGCGGGCCAAGCGGCTCGAGTTGAACATGCTCGCCGAAAAGGGTTGCGGCCTTAGGACGAACAGCATTCACCACTCGATTCTGCACCATTGGTGAGACCATAGAGGGATGAAGACGGTCTCGAACTTCGAGGCATCCGCACGTGCCCTTGTCGACCTGCTCGGCCGCATCGCGCCGGAACAGTGGGATTCCCCCGGTCTTGGGGTGTGGACGGTGCGAAGCCTTGCCGGCCACGCATCCCGTGCCATCCTGACGGTTGAGCAGTATCTGGCCAAACCGGCCCCCGACGCTGTGGACCATGCTGATGCGGAAAGTTACTACCGTTCGGCTGCTGCCGGCGGCATTGACCATGACGAGGTTGCTCAGCGCGGGATCGCTGCGGGTGAGGCACTTGGAACGCATCCGGCCGACGCCGTGCGAGAAATGCTTGCGCACACACTTGCTCGCCTGGCCGCCGAGCCGGCCACCCGGAATGTTCTTGTGGTCGGAGGTCGAAGCATCCACCTGGACGAGTATCTGCGCACGCGCGTGCTCGAGCTGGTCGTGCACACCATCGATCTGTCACGGGCGACCGGGATCCCGCACGGCCTCACACCGCTTGCGGTTGAGGAGGCTGTCACGCTCGCAAGCAGGGTTGCCTCCCGTCAGGGAGCTGGTGAAGACCTTCTGTTGGCAATGACCGGAAGGGTCACACTGCCGGAAGGCTTCAGCGTGGTCTAAATTGCCCGTGATGTTGCGCCACCACAGCAGGGTTGGGTAGCGCAGCGCGCCAATTCAACGCCCGCGCCGCTTCTTTCTGGCTGCCGCCTGCTTGCGCTTGCGCGCGTGTTGTGACGCATCTGACTGCACGTTGGCCTTGCCAAGGGTTGGCTTGAGGGTTGCGGACTTCGCGACTGCCTTTGCAGGTTCGACCGCCTCACCCGACCGCGAACTTCGCGCGGTGCGCCCCCGCACAATGCCAATGAAATCCTCGATGAGCTCCGCCTGAGAGTCCGAGGCCTGGTCTGCCTGCCACACGAGGGCGATCTGGGTTTCCTCGGCATCCACCACGGGACGCACGACAACATCTTTTCGGCTCTGCTGGCGCGCAATCGCGTGCGGGACAATCAGGATGCCGACACCGGCCGCGACCAAATCGAACGCGTCGCGATCGGTGTGAGTCACCCCTCCCTGAAGCACCGTTTCACCGGCAAGATCGGCGAGTGTCACCTCATCGGCTGCGGCGATCAGGTGATTCTTCGAAGCAACCGCCACTGCCCGCTCCCGATAGAGCAGGATGACGTGCAGGCTCTCCGCTGCGACCGGAAGACGAACGAAACTGAGGTGCGCAGTGCCGTCGAGGACAACATCCGTCTGATCCGTCTGGGTTGTTGGGAGCAGCGTCAGCGGAACCTCCGGGTGGCGTTCCGCCCAGATTCTGGCCCACTTTGTCACTGTGACGCCGGGGGCGAACGCGACGATAAGTGTGTGGTTGGTGCTCATGCCGGTCCTTCCCCACAATGCTGTGCACGGTGTCGCATGCGCACAACCGTTTTCCACAGGCTAACGCAGCGGATACGCTGGCCAGATGACCACGCAACGCTCCGACCAGACGATGAAGCCGGAGACTGCGGCTAAGAAGCTGGCAATCTACCTTCCTGCCGCCCCGGAAGAGTTTCGCGAGATCTCAGTCACCCGATCCCAGTTGAGCGCGCTGATAGCAGAACCGCCGGCATGGTTGGTCGAATTGCGCAAGACCGGGCCGCACCCCCGCCAGGAAGTTGCGCGGAAGCTCGGCGTGTCAGTGAGTGGGCTTGCCAGGGGCGGCGTGACCGATCCGCTCACCACGGCCGAGATCAGCGCGCTACTTAAGACACGGCCGGATTGGCTCGTTACCGAGCGCGCTATTCATGCCGCAGTGCAGAGTGAGAATGCCCGAGTGAAGGCGAAGCGCGCCGAGAAAGCTCAACGCAAGTAGCTGTGCTGTATATGGAGGCTGACCACCTCGGGTCATTGATTTTCTGTCTGACAGGTTCGTAGATTGCGTTGCCTGCGAGAGCAACTTCGGGTCAGTCGTAGTTGTGCGGCCCCCCCTTGCCTGCAGTTTGTTGGTGAAATGGTCAACGTCGTAGGTGGACTCGTCTTCAAAGAGTCAGTAAAACTCATCTGAACCGACGCGAAATGAGCGTTCGACCATTCCGCTGCGCCCGAGGCTTGCATGCTTAAGGGAGATATGTGTCCGATGCACTTTTCGAGCGGGCACAACTGCACGGCATGCCCGAATTCCTTGCCGTAGTCCATCTGCACCCTATCGACCTCGAACAGCAGCGTCGAGATCACATCTTCTGCGAACCGGATTGCGGCCTTCTGGTCGACGTTTGAAACAGGCGGGATGCACGCTAAGTCTCGTGCAATGATCAATTGCGAAGTTATTTGGTGGTTTCGCTTCTTCTCGTCGAACTGCCCGAGCGAGGCCTTCATTTTCACATCGACTTGCAGTTCATGGCCCCGGCGATGTTTCTTGTCTCGCGTCCCGCTTGTCTCCGTGCGTTCGTTACGCTGCGCCGCTAGCAGCCGGTTGTGCCCAACGTTCTTCAGAATTCACCAGACTTCCATCCAGACAGACCGACGGTGAACAGGTGACCGATTCGACGGTGCTTTTCACTTAAGCGGTGCCCGCGTCGCGACGGTCACTGCAAGTTGCGTACGACGGTTGATCCAAATTAATTTGTGGCTCGGTGACGAACATCTCTGCGTTCAATCGAGGGCGAAATCCACGACACCGCGAAGATACCGTCGATAACTGCCGCCGGGGTGAACCCGGTCTGCACTTACGACGCATTCGACGGTCCCGCCGCGAGCCGACAGTTGTCTAGCGGTCAACGCGTTCCGAGCGAGCCGATGCGCCCAATACGGTGCCAGTGCGCAGTGTGCGGAGCCCGTTACTGGATCTTCTGCAATTCCTGCACGAGCGCCAAACCACCGCGAAACGAAGTCGATCTCATCGGTATCGCCCTCCGCGGTGACCACGATACCCCGCGAATCCAAATCGCCGAGCACACCAAAATCGGGTTCCTTGGTCCGGATCGCTTCCGCCGAGTCAGCGACATAGACGAGATCCGTTGCACGATACCCCTCGCGCACGCTTATACCGAGTGCGCTCACAATCACCGGATCAACCGCTACCTCAGTCAGGGGCTCGGCCGGGAAGTCCGATAGCAACCTGCCCGTGTGGGTTCGAGTAACTGGCACCCAACCGCTTCGGGTCCAGAGTAACAACCGGCTTACCTCCGGATGTGCATCCTCGAATAGGTGGTCTGCTGTCGCAAGAGTCGCGTGACCGCAAAGGTCGACCTCCATTCCCGGCGTGAACCAGCGCAGATGATACGTCGGGACCGGCTCCGGCGCCTTCGGCGCGGACTCGGGAAGATCACAAAGGTAAAAAGCTGTTTCGGACAGAATGTTTTCTGCCGCCAAGTGCTGGAGCACATCGTCGTCGAGCCAGGCTGTCAGGGACATGACCGCTGCCGGGTTCCCCTCGAACAATCGCTCGGCGAAGGCATCGATCTGCCACAGTGGAATCTCCATGCTCGGAAGCATAACAACCTGCGACTGGCCCGCTGTAGGACGATTCCGAAGGATATCTGGCACAGCCACCACCTGATCATGCCGCCGCCCGATGGCCTTAAAGAGGGGAGCTGACGATTTCGGATGTCGCGTTCCTCGACGTGTGCGCGGAGAGCGGGATGCGTGATGTCAAACCTGAGTTCGTCACCAAAGACCCGCGGCGTCGCTACGAATCACCGCGAATCCAGGCTGGCATCGACGCTGATCCTCCTCGCCTTCGTCGACTGATCCAACACTGAGCGCTTGCACTCAGTTCTCGGAAACATTTCGCCCGAAAATTACAGGCACGCCCACGACGATTAAAACCACGGTCTGCGAACCGGCTACACCTCTCATAATAACTCGGCGTGAAAACCGAGTCGATTCGCGAGTCCATCTTGGATACGGGAAACTAAGGTGTTAGCACCGAGAGGCGGGGTAGCTTGAAACTTCCTCCGTCTATCTCGCAACACTGGAGGTCCTCGCGTCGGCTGCAGCTAGGTAACGTGCGACCTGAGCCCCATCAGCCATGACCCGAGCAACAGTCCAGGCCATCGAGATTGCAGACTCGAACATGATTTGGTACGCCATCGGTGAGTCGGCTACCGTGGCGAACTCTCGCGAGTGGATGACCGCAGTAGTTCCTGGAATACCTACCCAAGGATGAATGCTCGGGATCACATTCGAAATGTTACCCATGTCAGTTGACCCGCCTGAAAGGCCCGCTGATCGCTCAATGTCCCGCCCGAAGAACGCCATTCCCTCATTCCAGTGACCGCCCAGGACCTCGTTTTGGAGGAGCGGTTCGTAGACAGACGCAGTTTCCACAATTTCAAGGTCGGCTCCCGTTGCGGTCGCACCAGCCTCGAAGCAATTGCGGACGCGACGCAGCAAGCTGTCATACTCGCTCATTGAAAACGTGCGGCATTCGAAATCAACTTGAGCCCTATCAGGAATTATGTTGGTCGCTTGCCCGCCCTCTGAGACAAAAAGCGCAACCCTATAGGTATCGGGAAGTTGCTGCCTCAGTAATCCCACGGCCACCTGAGCAATGACTGCCGCATCTGCCGCATTGACACCAAGGTGCGGGCCAGCGGCAGCGTGTGCTGCCTTCCCCCGAAAGGTTGCCCGATATCGGCCAAGCGCTTGGGACGTCGTCCCAATTGGATTGCGGCTGATCCCATCTTGGATCGGGTGAAACATCATTGCAAACGTCACGTCGTCGAAGATTCCCTGCTCCAACAAGATAATCTTGCCGCCACCTCGCTCTTCAGCAGGCGTCCCGATTAATTTTATCGTGATGCCGAGGTCCTCGACAAGTGGCAGGAGGCCTAAGGCCGTCGCGATGCTCGCCCCAGCGATGAGGTTATGACCACACGCGTGGCCAACGCCAGGCAATGCATCATACTCAATGCAGATACCGACTGTGGTCGGCCCGGAACCTGCCTGCGCCGTGAACGCCGTCGGAAGTCCGGCGACGCCTTTCTTGACACGAAATCCCCGCGTCGCCAGAAATTCGCTAATCGAGTCGGCAGCTCGGCGCTCCTCGAAAGCGACCTCGGGGTCGGAGTGAATCGAATTGCTCAAAGCCATGACGTCAGCGGAGACGCCGTGAATGTTGCGGGCAATAGCGGATTGCAGTCCCGAGGTTTGCTCGATTGATCGCGTGAAGTCCATCGTTCCTCTTCGTATATCAACGATTCGTTCCAATGGAAACGATCTCATTCTGAATTACTTCGATGATTCGGATTCCGCGCTTGGCGACCGCCGCTACGCGCGGAATCCGACTCAGGCACCGGATACGGGCTTGCTACTTCAGTGCGCTGTCTCGAGCGACGACGGGAACGGAAGAAGCAATTCCCGTCTCGCCTGCCTTGCGATGGTTTCGTTCAGGAAACGCCCACAGCAACAAGGCATAGACAATACCGGCAGCAATTCCCGACGTGAAGATACTGACGTCGACACCGCCAACCGAGTCGGCCAACGGTCCAACAAAGATCGTTGTGTAGACGTACATAAGTCCAGCGACGACGCCGACTGCGTAGCCGGCAGCCGCTCGCCAATTGACTCCCCAGGTGTACCAGTAGGCACCGCCCTTGGCGTGCACGTTGAATACCTGGAGATCGGCAGGCCAATACCGTCCCCGGTTGTACCAGAACCCGATCAGAGTGATGACCATCCACGGAACCACGAGGACCAGCAGAATGAGAATGAACGCTGACACTGCATCGATTGCATTCCACACGAAAGCCCCAAAATACACGAAGACAAGTGCCACCGCGCTCAGTACCAAGGTTGCTGGTACGCGCTTAAGACCCGGAATAATCGACGATGTATCGAGCCCGGTCCCATAAAGTGCAAGCGAGCCCTGCGCAAAGCTCCCCAGTAGACCAACTATCAGCAGTGGAAGAACAAACCACGTCGGCGAAATCGCAATGACTCCGTCGCCAAAGGCAATCGTCTCTGGTCCGAACATCGTGGCCGCATAGGCACCGAAGAGCAAGGCGATCCAGCAACCAATAAACATGCCAATACTGGCACCCCAAAAAGTCTTGCTGTCCTTCCACTTTTTTGCCGAAACGTATCGAGCGAAATCATTGGCAAACGGCGTGTAGGAAATGGGGAGTTGAGCCGCTATCACCGCGCTGAAAATCCATGTCGGCCAAAACCCACCCAGGAGGTATTCTCCTGACCCTGCGTAGCTGGCGTCAAACTGTGGCAGCAGAACGAAGACCGCGACCACAAGGATGATCACTACAATGATCGCAACCAGCTTTTGCATTGCGACTACATTGGCGTGGCCAAAAACTGCGACAAGGATCATGGCCAGGGATACGACCGCGTACGCAATCGCACGAGACTCATTTCCGTTGGACAAACCGAATAGAACGTGGAAACCCGTCACCAGCATGTCGCCGCTGACCCACACCGTTATAGCCGCATATCCAATTGCGATAAACAATGCTTGAAAAGATCCCACAAGCCTTCCAACCACACCGAAATGGGCTCCGGTACTCACCGCACTGTTAGTACCGGTCCGTGGGCCGATGAGTGAAAACCATCCGAAGAAGGCCATACCAAACAGCAGTCCAGCGGTCATGGACGTTACTGCGTCCCACCATCCCAGACCGAACGCGATGGGCAACCAGCCGAGCAGGATGACACCGAAGGTCATTTGCGAGCCGATCCACACCCAAGTCAATTTGCGTGGACTTGAATGTCGGCTCTCTTCTGGAATAAACTCAATTCCGCGCTTTTCCACGCGACCGATTGCGTCCTCAAGGTTCATCTTTTCGAGCGCTTGGTCGGGTCCTGCTGCTCTCATTGTATCTGTCATGATCTCGCTTACCTTTCAGGACTCGGAGCTCGTGAGCCGGTCCGGGTCGACTAGAACTGCAATTGCACGAATGGGAGACCCCGTACCCTCGCGGATGTTGAGGGGTAGCCCAAAGAAAAGGAACCGCTGGCTGATCACTTGATCTAGGTTTGTCAAGCTTTCGGTGTTCACAATCCCGTATTTTTTGCACACGACGTGGCCAGAGAACTCTGTATCCGTGCTGCTGTCGATCGCCATGTGGTCAACGCCAATATTCACGACACCCTGTTTGGCTAGCCATTCAGCAGCTTCGGTACTGAGTCCAGGGTTGGCTTCTGCATACTCAAGCTCAGGCCACACGCGGTCGCCGTAACCGAAGTGGAGAAGTACAGCATCTCCTTGTCTAATATCCAGACCACTCTGGGCCAGAGCCTCTTCGAGCTGCGCCTGACTCAACTGGTCTGTGTCACCGATTCCTTTCGAAACATCGAGACAAATGGCAGGACCGTAATACAGCTCAAGAGGCGACTCATCGAGCCGGGGGCCCTCTGGGTCGTATTCGAAGATCGCGTCGGTGTGGGTGCCGCAGTGTTCGCTGATCAACAAATTGTGCGCTTCGAACCCGCAACTCGTCTTATAAGTTTTCTCGAACTGAGCGTGCGTCTGGTTCGTCATGATGAAGGTGCGCTGATGACCGTACCACTGCGGCATCCCCTCAAAAATCGGGCGCGTCAGATCGACAATTTTGAAGGGCCGATTTAATAGCTGGGCCCCGAGAAGCGGTGCAAAATCAGAAATAGTATCCATAGTAAATTCGCCTTTGAAATCAGTGAGCGGATAATTTGTTGGTGAGAAATCAGTCAGAAGTGTTCAATGCCGCTATCACTTCAACCTCAATCAGCAGCCCATCCGTCATCAAACCCGAGACGCGAACTGCCGTTCCGGCCGGTCCCGGGTCGGAGAGGTACTCCATCCGAACGCTGGTCATTCGGCGCCAGAACTCCTCGACCTCGTCGCCGGTTCCTTCGAATGTGTAATACGTATTGATCTTGATGACGTCATCCCACGTCGCGCCGCCTTCAGCAAGCACTGTCGTGATGTTGTCGAATACGTTGCGAGTTTGGACTTCGATGTCCCCAAGGCCGAGAACCTGACCTTTGCCTTCTGCTGAGATTTGACCCCCCACGAAGACCAGGTCACCTACGCGCCAACCCTGCGAAAATGGTGTCGGGACGGGCCAGTCCCAATGATTCTCGGGCATAAGCCTTTGCTTTTTCAATGAAATCTCCTTTTTCGTGACGTGAATGTGAATTGTGGTTGTGGGTCCATCTACGAAGGAAGGTCCGCATCAGGAATGCCCGCAAACTCCCGCACAAAGCTCGCACTTTTCGATCTGTCGACGTGCTGGTAGACGAGTTCTGCAATGAATGAGGGTGGAGTCGCGTTAACGTTCTCGAACAAGCCGAGTCGGCTTGCGTTGCCACTCGACGTCATGTCCCACACGAAGTTGAAGAACCTGTTCTTCTCCTGTGCCGTAACACCATTGCCGGGAAGGAACGCTTCAAGCTTCGGCCCGAATTCGGGGTGATCCCAAATTTTCTCTGGCCAACGCGAAATCAGTCCTTGACCACAAAGATCTTGCAGCAGGTAGACAATGCGGTTGTAGTTTGTGATCGAGTACAAGCGTCCTGCAGATACCAACCCCGGATTGGGGACCTCGACCCCGTTCCAGGTCTCGCTTTCTGCGATCGCGGCAACAGAGTAGGCACGAAGGGTCTGCGCATACATCGTGATCTCGGCTACGGCGCGACGGACGCCTGGAATCTTGTTCGTTCCAAGAATCTCGGTGATGACCTGCGCGGTTCCCGCGAATATTTCGGCACGGTACGCCAGGCGGCTCATGATGTGCCACAGGACGTAGACACAGCTGTCCAGGTAGGAGCCGAGCAATTCCAGGTTCCGCAGGCTGAACACGTACTCACGCGGAAGGAAAGCGTCGTCAAAGACGATCATCTGATCCATCTCTTCGCCCTGAGCATTTAGCGGGTGATCCGCTTTGCTCACGGGCGCGTTAATGGTGGGCTCACGCATGAGAAGTGAGACCCCGGGAAGGTTGACAGGTATCCCGCCCCAAATTGCCGCGTCCGGCCCCAGGCCCTCACCCAGCGTTGTGGAGAGTGTGAAGAAGTGGGTGAGTGTGCCTGAACTTCCCGCAACCTTGCTCCCGCGCAGAACGACGCCATCTGGGCGGTCGTCGACAACGCGAAGGGTACCCGGGCGCTCGTTGCGCTGCACCGAGCGATTGGACTGCGAGTCGGCAATCAAGTCAGTACTCAGGAGATTGTACTCACCGTTCATGTCAACAAATCGCCGAATGTTTTCGGCGCGTTCCGGGTCTTCCTTCTCCACCCTGTCGATGATTGCGAGGAACCCAAGTGCCATTCCTGGCCCATAGTCCGGCGGTCGTCCAAACATACCCAGTGTCTTGAGTGTGGTGACGCCGATTTGCTCTCGCTTCACGTAGAGGTCCGCACGGGTGGTGGGCACTTGCCAGCCTCGAGACTTGCGCTTGCCGTCGGAATCCGTGTACGTCACTATGTCTCGCGTAGCAGGATCGAATTGGAGGTCCATCACCGAAGCGAACGTTTTGGCCGCCGCGCTAGTGGCGGGATGCGTCGCAACATTGTCGACCTCTTCGCCATTTGCGTCGATTACTCGTCTGCCGTCGTTGAGGCTTTCTAAGTACTGACTTCCCGTCATCAGGTGCGGTTCGTCGCTCTTCGCCAAGGCGTCAACGACTTTGTCCACGTATGGACCAGTCGGCGAAATCGGCTCTGTCATTTGTTCGCTCTCTCTCTTGTAGAAACGGTGTCTGGACGGGGCTGCGCCTCATCCGTTTGATTTGACATTTATATTGGGCTGCCGTTTTTATGCGACTTTTCCCAGTCGGAAAAAATCTCTAGTAGGAAATATGGGCGGCTGCGATCCGATACCCCCGGCTGATGCCAGATTTAATGTGCCAAAGCCAGTACGAACGACGGGGTGACTATCGTCTGAGTCACAGACGTCCGCGATGTCGTGGTCAATATGCACGAGCTGAGTGGCCATGATCAGAGAGCGGCCAGGGTCGTCGTTTGGATTCACAATTTTGCAAATGAATTTGGACAGCCTGGTCGTAAAATAAGCCCCCGCCAAATCAATTGGATGGTCCAATTGGGCGACACGGGTCGAGTCACGTGGTACTGCGACCAACTGAGGAGTCTCGTTGGACAGATATCCGCTGCTAGACATTTGCCACCGCCTTCTCCTCGTCATCGAGGTGTACTGAAACTTTGCATGAGTGCTGTAGGTATCGAAACCCTACATGAGTGCAGCAAGTTTCTGCAACCTGTAAGAGCAATATTTGTGATTGGAGCCCCTTGGCGCCCGTCAATATTGATGCCGGCCGAAGCCGCGTTCAGTGGCCGAGATGCGATACCTGAAACCTCGCAATTTATCAGCGAGGTCAGGAAAACCCAGACGACGCGTCGTTGGCTGGTCTCCAGCGCAGCTTGAGACTATGACTTCCTTGTTGAAGCATTCGCGTACGAAGCTTTTTCCGGAAGAAGCGACCCCAAGGGTGGTTGTGCGCCCATTACTGAAACTTTTCACTGAACACGTTGATGCCGTCGTTCATTTGGTCTTCGAGGAATTCCTAAGACCCTTAGCGCCGGCCCAAAAAGGGCTCGAGCTTTGTCATTGAACTGTGGCGTAGCCGCAAAAACACACGAGTTGGCAATTCTTTCATCGAGCTACGCGATCCTAGAAACTTTGGCCGACCTTTTTGCAGTGCTTAGTTTTGCGTCAATCGACCCTGAGCAGCAATCTATACGATCGTGCCTCACCCAAACCCGACTAAAATCCAATGAAAGCGTCGACCATGCGCGCGCAAAGCCAACGGGACCTCGTGATGGTGGGAGGACTACTTAATTATGGCGCGACCAAAACACAAGGGGACTCCTGCGAATTCTGCGGCAGTTGAGTATCGAGAGCGGTGTAGCGAGTTTGAATAATCCGCTTTAGCAGCACCAGCTCCCGCGTGGTACCACTTGAGACCCGTTCGCACGCAGTTGATGCGACACTTATAGCAGCGGAAAGTCGCCTTCCTGACGCTGCTGACTTCCCCGACAAGGCTTGGCTCGGTAACCGGGACTAAGCCCGACGCTGGAGACCTCTCGGTCGACACCCGGCAAGATGGTGTCGCTCAATCTTGGAGTCATGTGGGAGCCCAACTTACAATATTCGTTGTCGGAGCAAGCTTTGCAGGCGGAGACGGCAATTGGATGGTTGCGGCCAGTCCGAAGGGGCATTCCCAAAGCGGTTGGAGTTGCCTTGTCTCCCGAAAATCAAGGCGAAGTTCTGCGCTCGGAGAAATAGTGGCACTTGCGACGCACCTCACGGATACGGTCATTACTGCATCAACTTCAGTCGACATCGCGTACCGCAAAATAGGCCTTCATGAGTATTCTCACCAAGGTGCACTAGATTCAATTGTTGGCCCGCAGGCAACTATTTGAAATTTGCCGAAACGGAATTCCGGTGATAGTCGAAGATGATGCTCGTCCTCGTCGAACCGACGGTGGGCTGAGCCGACAGGTTCTCCAGCACAAATTCACGAACCTCCGAGGAGTCGCGCACTGCGATGTGCACAAGGAAGTCG
>JBDSZO010000050.1:0-3827 GCA_039925105.1 Terrimesophilobacter sp.
TCACCTCGTTGTCGAACGCACCGAACCGAAGAACCTTGCCGAGACCTTCGTTGAGGGACGAGAAGGCGAGTCGACCGTCACTCTGGTCGGTGGCGACAAACACCGGCATGGACGGCGCGAGCACACCCGCCATCGGGCCAACGGCTCCATGGTGGTGACACGGGTCAACGGTGATCTGCCCTTTATCAAGGAGAGACTCCGCCTGCTCGGGCGATTCGGCCCACCCCTCGAAAAGGGTGGCACCGATCAGAGCGCCGCGCATCGGACCGCACATTCTCTCCCACTCGATCGGCGGTCCGGCGTGCAGAAGTGTGCGACCGTCGGCAATTCCCGGCACGACCTCTTTGGCGGGGCGGATGCGCGTCAACTGTGGCCGGACGGACTGTACCGCTGTGATCGCGCGCCTGTTCGCCTCGGACGTTGTCTCGCCCTCGAGGGCAAGTGCGAGTCGAGCAACGTCCGCGTCGCCGAATGCTGGCGGGCGCCAATCCAGTTGGATCACGTCCTCCGCACGCACCCCCTCCACGATGAGGGGGAGGCCAACGTTGATGATGCGAGCGTCGCCTTCGAGTACGGTCATGGTGCTGACGCTCCTGCCTTTTGCGCTGCGACGAATCTGACAGCGGACGCGTTCGTCTCCGCCAACAAGATTCCTGCGTCGCGGAGAATGGTTCTTTGGCGTTCAATACCCTGAGGGTCAGCGGGTGTTCCACACACCGACGCCACGAATTCGAGTGTGCGCCCGTCGGATTCCGCAGCGTCACGAGCCTCTTTCACGGCGACAGCGACCAGGCTCGCCGGGTCGGCATGTGCGCCGTAACCCAAAACGACGTCCAGCAGAATGATCCCGACGCTGGGGTCGGAACCCGCTTCCACGATCTTGTCGGCCCGCGCTTCAGGGTCGATCATCGGATGGGGTCGGCCGGCCGTGTACTGGTCGTCACCAAGGTCAAGGATTTCGCAGTCGACTCCGGCACGACGCAGGAGGATCTTCGCTTCGGAGGCGAGAGTGCCGCCGGTGTAGAGGCCAAGTACCCGGCCAGAAACCGGTTCGATCGGATCAAGGTCAGTCACCGTCAGTTCGTGGTTTGAGAGATGGGCAGCCGCGATGGCACCGCCCTCGAGTGTTCCGCGAACGACAACTCCCGATGTGCCAGACGTTGGGTCTGAATTCTCCATCCCGAGAAAGCAGGCAACGACAGGTTTGCCTGCGGAAGCGATCTTTCCGAGTCTTGTGAGCAACTCGTCCGCTACGTCAGCGGCTGGTGGTTTGGATACCACGATGATTGCCTGCGTTGCATCGTCTGCCTCGAGCAGGTTCAGGGCGAATCCGGCCATGATTCCGCCAACCTCCGCGGAGAGGTCACGCCCACCGACGCCGATCAATTGGGAGACCCCAACGCCTGCGAGATCGAGAAGGCGGGAGACCTCCTGCGCGCCAGTTCCGGAGGCGGCAACCATGCCGACTGCCCCGCGTTTTACGACGTTCGCGAACCCAAGAGGGATGCCGTCAATAATCGCCGTGCCGCAATCTGGTCCCATGAACAAAAGCTTGTTGGCCACTGCCAGGTTTTTGAGCCGCACCTCGTCGTCGACGGAAACGTTGTCGGAGAAGCAGAGCACGTGGAGACCATTTCTCATTGCCTGCTCAGCAACGACGGGGGCGTAGGTGCCTGCAATGGAGATCGTGGCGAGGTTCGGTGGGGAATCCGGGTCGGCGGCGTTTGCCGCAGCGACTCCCTCGCTCACCGTTCCAGGTCGTTGCTCCGCGACGGACCCTGTACTTTCGACCGCTGTCAGTGCGGCTTCTGCGGCGTCGAGAGCGTCGCGTGCAACATCGTCGCTTTCCCCGCGGACGACAAACACCAGGTCATCCGGTGCTGCATCGAAGCCAGCCGGCAGCATGTCCGACTCGGCGAGAATCCCCAGATTGGCAGGCGTTGCCATCACTGCACCCACCCGAACCACCCCATCGCGTTTCTCGGTCGCTGACGCGATCGCCATCAGCGCAACCGAATCGCGGTAGAAATGGTGAAGCACACGGGAAACCAGCACAGTTTCTTGCGTCGTTGTTGTCATGCCGCGCTTTCTGCTTGAACAGTGTTGAGGAGTCCGGTCGTTATCCCGGTGAGTAGGTCTATGCCGCTGGTCGCACCCCAGCGCAAGGCACGTTCGATGGTGGACTTTGTACTCGCTGATTTCTCGAGCGCGGCAACCAGGTCGTGAACGTGTTCTCCGAACCGGCCATCAATTGCGGCCGCCAGGTAGTGCCGACTGACTGAAGTTGTGCGGGGCAGAAGTGGCGCAACGGCCGTCCGCAGTCGTCGAGCGGCGCGAGCCCTTCCCGTGATGTCGAACGCAGCGAGTACGCCAACGATCACGTCGTCGCCGGTTGGCGTGGTTCCAGGTCCGGCACCGACCAGGCGAAGCAAAGGCTGGCGGAGCGCAACACCGTGCAACGCCGCCGAGATCAGTTCCGGTGCGCGCCGCCGAATTTGTTGAGCACCGGCCACAACGTCGATGCTCTCTGTGGCGTCACGGCGATCGTTTGTGCGCAGATTTGCCAGGCTGTTCCCGGTCGCGCGAATGACAAGGGGATCGATTACTCGAATTGTCAGCGTGAGGTCGACCGGAGAAAACACGCGCGGGTTGTCGGCCCATCCACTCAGCGACACCGTGTCGCCCGCGTGCGCACAGGCGAGAGCCCGACGAATGTCGGCGAACTCGCCTTGGCGTTCGATAGTGATGCCACCAGGCATGAGCCCGCCGGTGCGCGCCGTGATCATCAGAAGCTTATTCGGGTCAAGCGCGGGGACGTGCTGTGCTTCGAGAGTCACGACAGATTGTCCAACATGGACGACTGAATAGTCACGATTCAGACAACCGCCAATGGTCGCGGAGTCGATCCGTGCTTGAGAAGGTCTCAAAAGATCAGCAACCAAAGCCATACCAAGGAATACTAGGGGCATCGTCCGCCTCGACGCTCCGTCCGGATAGGACGATAGATTCAACGTAGAATGTCCGAAAGAGACAATGGAGCGTAATGAGCGCGATCACCGTGCGCGAAGTATTGACCCTTCCCGTCCTTGAAGGAACCTTCGTCGTTGCTGGCGCGGGCGGACTCGACCGGGTGGTCAGTGGCGTCAACGTCATGGAGGTCCCCGACATCGAGTCGTTCGTGAAGTCAGGCGAACTCCTGTTGACGACCGCGTATCCGCTTCGGGAGCACCCGGAGGAACTCAGCGTTCTCATTCGTACTCTCGCCAGACTGGGCCTTGCCGCACTCGCGGTGAAGACCGGGCGATATCTGGACAGCCTTCCAGCAGACTCCCTCGAGGTTGCCGACGAACTGGATTTCCCGGTCATGCTCGTTCCGGACCACACCTCGTTCAACGAAGTGATTGGTGCGGTGCTCGCTGTTGTTCTGACCGAGTACGGTGCAGAACCCGCTGGAGCCGAGGCGATTCGGGAACGATTGACCGGCGTCGCACTCGCTGGTGGTGGCCTGCAGGAGATTGCCAGGACGCTCGCCGGGGCACTCGATCGTCCGGTGAGCATTCGCGATCCGGACGGGATATCGCTCGGGGAGGGCGGCGAGCCAGGAGCGGTCACCGAACCAGGTGAGCCATGGCCGTTTCCCATCACCATTGCCGGCACCGAGCGCGGTCGGGTGATTGTCGGCGGAAATGCTGAGCCAACGCTCGGGCAGCGTCGGCTCATTCGCCAGGCGTGCTTCGCGGCCGGGATGCACATCGCCCAGGCACTGGCAAGCCTCGAGCTCGACCGTCAGATGCGCGTGCTGTTCCTCGAAGAATTGGTCACCGGCA
>JBDSZO010000051.1:0-1534 GCA_039925105.1 Terrimesophilobacter sp.
GCGTCAGCGGGGAATCCTTCGGCAACGCGACAGCGGTCGGAACCGGCTCATAGTCTTTTCCTGCAGCAAGTTCGAATGTGCCGTTCGCAAGCTTCCCCTGGTAGGCCATGGAGATGCTGTCTGCCGCGACTCCGTCTACCCGCCCGGAGACCAGTGCAAGGTTTGCTTCACTCTGCGATGGGAAGAGCTGAATATCAATGGCCTTCTTTCCGGCATCAGTGCACTGCTTAGAAAAATCGGGCAGCATTTGGATGCCCTGGGTTGAGCCCTTTTGTCCGGCGATCTTCGTGCCACACAACGTCATCGCGTCGAGGGAAAGGTTCTTTGGGTTCTTCGGTGGTACGGCAAGGCCACTACCGTTCACCTGGTAAGCGACGAAGTCCGCGTTTTGCTGGCGCTCCGGGGTGATCGAGAATGCCGACATCCCGACGTCGTACTTCTGCGATGCAATGCCCGGGAGGATCGTGTCGAACGTTGCGGGAACCATTTCGACTTTCAGTCCCAGCACCTGGCCGATCGCCGCGGCAAGGTCAGCATCGAAACCGACGACGGTCTTGTTGTCTGCCGCATAGAGCTCGTAGGGCGGGTACGTCGGGTCGGTCGCGACCTTGAGCACGCCGTTGGCTTTCACGTCGGCAGGCAGCAATGCTGCAGCGGCCGGGTCTACCGGGGCGGCAGCGATCTGCTCGGTCGGCACTCCGCCTCCGGCGTTGTCACCTTTTGGCCCCGCAGCATTCTCTGAGGCGTTGGTACAGGCGCTGAGTGCAACTACCGACGAGAGAGCAACGGCGAGGACGAACGCCTTGTTCAGTGTGGAACGCATGGTGATCCTTTCAACATGACTGGCATAGTGAAACTGTGTGGTTGATGTTGGGGTGGTTCGCGCCTTATGAGCGTTGGTGCGGGCCCTTCATGGGGATGGCGATGTTGATCAATGCACTTCCGGGTACTACGAGGGCCGGATGCCGGGTTACGGCAACGATCCCATCAAACGGTGCAAAGAACTCTTTTGCGCTTCGACCGAGCTCTTCGATGAAGTGAACTCGCCCAACCGGCTGCCCTGCTACAACCGACTCTCCGAGTTCGACGGTTGGCTCGAACAGACCGGAGACGGTGGAAAGGATGGCGGAGTCCGATTCGAGGGCGATCCACGTCGTCTGTGAGCCGTGCTCTTCACGAGCAGGCTTGGTGTCGTTGTCGAGCGGCAGCACGCCCACCACTCCAAGAAGGTGGCGGAGTCCGTCCCGCGCCATGCTGAGAATCTTTTGGTCAATGGTCCCCGCGCCGCCAAGTTCGGCGGAAATCATCCACACGCCAGCCAGGTCGGCTGCGCCGCTGAGGGAGCCGGACTTCATTCCGGGCTCGACGACAATCGCGTAGGGAAGGTCCATCGCGTTGACTGCGTCGACCTTCTGCTGCCAGGCATCCTCGGTGGGTCCCGCATAGACGAAGGTCGAGGGGACGTAGACCGACTTCGACCCGCCGGAATGAATGTCGATCATGAAGTCGGCAAGCGGCAGCAGTTCGCTGGAAA
>JBDSZO010000052.1:0-10544 GCA_039925105.1 Terrimesophilobacter sp.
CAACAACTTTTGTGCACAGTCGTGCGGATGTGCGGCTCGCGATCGAACGGGTTGGCGGTGCGCCAGTAGTAATCAAACTGCTGGAGGGGACGCAAGGCATTGGCGTGATTCTTGCGCCAGAGTTGAAAGTGGCCGAGGCCATCATCGAGACGCTTCACTCGACAAACCAGAACGTGTTGATCCAGAGCTTCATTTCGGAGAGTCGCGGAAAGGACATCCGGGCGCTGGTCGTCGGGGATCGTGTTGTTGCGGCGATGCGGCGGAGTGCGGTCGGCGACGAATTCCGATCGAACGTTCACAGGGGTGGGAGCGTCGAGTCTGTGGAGTTGACGCCGGCCTTCGAGCAGGCGGCGGTGCGATCAGCTCAGATCATGGGTCTGCGAGTTGCCGGAGTTGACATGCTGGAGGGCAAGGATGGCCCGCTGGTGATGGAGGTGAACTCGTCGCCGGGACTCGAAGGAATCGAGCGGGCGACCGGGTTGGATGTGGCCGGAGCGATCATCGACTACATCGCCAACCAGGTGGCGTTCCCTGAGATCGATGTGCGGCAAAGGTTGAGCGTCTCGACCGGGTACGGGGTTGCGGAGCTGCTGGTGCACACGAATGCGGACCTCGTCGGAAAGACCATGCGGGAGTCTGGCCTGTGGGAGCGCGACATCACCGTGCTCACCCTGCACCGGGGCACCTCGGTCGTCCCAAACCCGAAAAAGCAGGTGGTGTTAGAGGCTGGCGACCGGTTGCTGTGCTTCGGCAAGCTTGAAGAAATGCGCTCCATGATCCCCGAGCGTCGAAAGCGGCGGGCCAGGGTGCGCAAGCTGCCAAAAGATCCGATCCCGGACCTTGTCGGCGACGAGAAATCAGCCTGAGGAGCCGGAGGACACAATGTCTGAAGCATCGCTCACCGAGGTGATGAGCGAACTTGCTGCGCTCGAGGATCCGAAGGTTCGCGCGGTGAATGAGAGACACGGTGATGATCACGGGGTCAACCTCGGCGCGCTTCGCGCTCTCGCAAAACGACTGAAGACGCAGCACGATTTTGCCGGCGAACTGTGGGAAACCGGCGACACCCCGGCCCGGCTGCTCGGGATACTCGTCTGCCGCCCGAAAGCGTTCGAGCGCGCAGAGTTGGACGCCATGCTGCGTGAAGCGCGGGTGCCAAAAGTGCACGACTGGCTTGTCAACTATGTGGTGAAGAAGAGTGCGCACTTAGAGGAACTGCGCGCCGCCTGGTTCGCCGATCCCGACCCGGTGGTCGCGAGCGCCGGCTGGGCACTGACCACAGAACGGGTCGTGAAGAGCCCCGATGGTTTGGACCTCGCCGGACTGCTCGACACCATCGAGGCGCACATGAAGGATGCCCCCGACCGCCTGCAGTGGGCGATGAATCACACACTTGCGGAGATCGGCATCCAGCATGCTGAGCACCGTGCCCGCGCTATTGCCATCGGCGAGAGGCTTGAGGTACTGAAGGATTACCCGACCCCACCGAACTGCACGTCGCCCTACGCGCCGGTCTGGATCGCGGAGATGGTGTCGCGTTCATGATGGTGTGGCCCCACTACGCCCAACGACAAAAAGGATTTGTGTGGGGCGGCGAACGCCTGTGCGGAATCGATTCGGCCCACAGAACATGACGAAGCTAGGTGTGCAAGTGATGGAGGTCTATGACGATGGGTCTTGGGTTTTCTGTTTGAGGCGTTCGTAGGAGGTGTTGCCTGCGAGGGCACCGTGGGGTCGATCGTAGTTGTAGTTGTCCTTTCATTATTGGAGTTTGTCGCTGAACAAGTTGACGTCGTCGATGACCTGGCCTTCCAGGAGTCGGTAGAAGTCTTCGGAGCCGATTCGGTGGGATCGTTTAACCTTGCCGTTGAGTCGTGGTGTGGCCGGTTTGATATCGATGTGGCCGATGCCTTTGCCGAGCAGGTGCCAGTGGAAGACCTGCCCGAATTCTTTGCCGTTGTCGATAGCTGTGTATTGGTAGTAGCGTTTCTTGCGACCAGTCTGGCCCAACGGTTCGATGAACTTCACATCAACTTGCAGCGCATGCCCTGGGCGTTGTTTCTCGTAAAGTTTCCAGCGGGTCTCCTTCACAGGATCTTCTCGATCACCTCCGCTGACTTCCTCGACATGCCGCAGAACCGCGAGCTTGTGTTTCGCTCGGCGCTCGAGCTCCCGCTCGGCCGACGCAGGGAGGTTTGATGTCATACAGCCTTCCTTCCATCAAGAAGACCTAACTGTCAACAACCTCCGTCAGTTTTATACCTGGCGGTGCGTGTGCTCACCGCTCGGACTGGCGGACTCGTGGCTGTGCGTGAATCCGCCATCGTCGGTTGCGTGGAAGTGCGTAGCCATGGGCCCGGGGTCGGAGGGAGTGTGGGAGCCGCTCGAATGAGCAACCTGCAGTTGCCGCACCCAGTCGCAGAGCGCTTCGACGGTATCCGGCAGCTTCTTCGACAGGGCGAGGACCGGCCTGCCGTCTCGGGCCGCCCGCGCATCCTTCACCATCTGATCGACATCCACCTCGACATACTCGGCAAGGTCGATCTTGTTGACGAGGAGCAGATCGGCGCGGGCAATGCCCGGCCCGCCCTTGCGGGCGACGTCGCCGCCGCCTGCCACGTCGAGAACGAAGATCTGGGCGTCGACCAGGGCGGGCGAGAAGGTCGCGGTGAGATTGTCGCCACCGCTCTCCACGAAAACGATGTCGAGGGGTGCAAAGTCCATCTCGAGGTCTTCGACGGCCAGCAGATTCATGGTGACATCGTCACGGATGGCGGTGTGCGGGCAGGCGCCGGTCTCGACAGCGCGGATGCGCTCGGCCGGCAGCACGCCTGCTGAGCGGAGAAAACGCGCATCCTCGTCGGTGTAGATGTCGTTCGTGATCACTCCGATGGTGAATTCCTTACTCAGTTCGCGGCAGAGGGTCGCGATAACCGAGCTCTTCCCCGTGCCGACAGGCCCGGCAATTCCGAGGCGAAGCGAGCGGGTGCGGGGGGTGTCCTGCGAATTGGTCACGGTGTGCTCCTTTTTTTGGTGATTCAGGCGGATTCTGCGGTGGCCGCTGTGCTCGCCCACGGGTCTCCCAGCCAGGCCACTCCGCGGTCCAGAAGCCGCCGAATCGCCAGGCTGTCGTCGGCGAGAGCGCTGATGAGCACAGCAGGTCCGGCGAGGGGAAACAGTGTGGCACTGTCTGCGAGAATGTGCGTTGGAACAGGTTTTTCGCTCCAGTCGGGGTCGACGACCAGCACCGTGCCGAGCGCCTTGTGACTGCCGCCGACCGCAGAGCTCCGCCACCCCCGTGTCGCTGGCCCAATAGTCAGGTGTTGGTGAAAGAGCGGGCGGCCCGTTCGGCGGACCCGGATGCGCTGGGTGAAGTTGCCCGGTGGCTCCCTGTGGCGACCGAGCTGAAGTTCGTCACGCATCAGAAAACGGGAACTTGTCTCGAGCGCCACATCGATATCGTGCACGTGATTGCAGTGTTCGGCCGCGATCACGGGCTCGGGAAGCCACACGAGAGTCGCGTACTCCTCGACCGTGATGGTAATCCGCATCTGGGACACCCCGCCGCGCGCGCCCGGCAAAAGAAGAGTGGAGGACACCTCATTGAGCACCAGGGTGCTCCCGCGCCCCACCCGCACCTCAAGAACGAAGTCATCGCCGCCGAGCGGCCCCGCTGCGCCGGAGGTCAGGGAGACACGTGCCACGTTTGTGGCTCGCCGAGTGAGCGGTTCGAGGCTCTTGGGGAACGTGGGGCGTAGTACGAGCGGGGCCTCGGATCGAAGTCCATGCACCCGGCTCACGGCCCGTCCGGTGCGATCGGTGACGTATGCAGTCGCCAGTGAGGCGCGAGCGGACATCGCGCCGACAGGGGTGTGGGCAGTATCAGGAGGCAAAGAGACGCACATCCCATCTGCGGTGGTGTTCAGCGGCGATGTCGAGCAGTGGGGATGCATCTGCCGGAAGTTGATTCGGAGCGTCAAGGGCGTGTGTTGCGGCATCCTGAGCGAGGTCGTCGAGCAGCCCGGTAAGGCGGGCCAGCGCGGAGTGCACGGCGAATGGGTCCAGGCTAAGCACTTTCACGGCAGCGGCAGCTGGGCCGGTGATGGCTTCGTGCAGCACCGCCAGTGCAGCATCATGCGGGCTCAGCTCAAAGCTTGCGGCCGCGACCCCGAACACCAGGGGCTGGTGCGGTTGAGTGTCGAGCAGAGCGAACAGCGGGTGCGGATGGATGCTGTCGGCCACGCGCAGGAGCTGGCGGCCGAGTGCACGCGACACCTCCCTCATGGCTGGGGAGGGCATGCGGGCATCGAGCTCAGGGTCGAGCTCGCCCAAGCGTTCGGTGTCTCCGGCGGATGCGGCCGCGCAGGCAGCGGCCGCGAAGGACGCCGCAACGAAGCCCGCGGTCGTGACCCTGCCCTCCAAGAAGTCTTCAAGGGCTGCCGCATTGCGGAGGCCGCGAAGGCGCGCCGTCGGCTCGAAGCCGCCCGAATGCGCGTAGCCGCCGGCGGGCAAACGCCCGTCCGCCAGGAGGAGGAGCGCCGCGTGGTGGGTCATGTAGTTGGTTCTGGCGTTTAGAAGAGGAAGTACCGCTGAGCCATCGGAAGCTCCGCGGCAGGCTCATGGTCGATGAGTTCACCGTCGATCGTGACGGCGTAGCTGTTCGGGTCGACCTCAATGTGGGGAAGGGCAAAGTTCTCCGGCATGTCCGCCTTCGTGCGGCCACGGCAATTCTCGATCGCGACCAGAGGGCGTGCGATGTTCAGCCGGTCGGCCAAGTGGTCGTCGATCGCCGCCTGCGACACGAATGCGACGCTGGTGGCGGCGGCGGCCGGGGTGTTGACGCTGAAACCGGTGCGTTCCAGCACCGGTTGAGGAGTGGGAATGGATGCATTGGGGTCGCCCAATGCGGCCGTAGCCGCGACCCCACCTTTGAACACCACGGTGGGGCGAACCCCGAAGAGCGCGGGTTGCCAGAGTACGAGGTCCGCCATTTTGCCGACCTCGACGGAGCCAACGTATTTTTCCAGCCCGTGGGCGACAGCGGGGCAGATCGTGTACTTGGCCACGTAGCGGCGCGCGCGATTGTTGTCGGCATGGCCGTCGCCGGGTGCAGAGCCGCGGATCTTCTTCATCTGGTGCGCGGTCTGCCAGGTGCGCAGGATCACCTCACCAATCCGCCCCATCGCCTGGGCGTCGGAGGACATGATTGAGATCGCCCCGAGGTCTTGCAAGACATCTTCGGCCGCGATGGTGCCGGCGCGCACACGGCTCTCCGCGAATGCCAGGTCGTTGGGCACTCGCGGGTTGAGATGGTGGGCCACCATCACCATATCGAGGTGCTCAGCGATGGTGTTCTTCGTGAACGGCCGCGTCGGGTTTGTGGAGGCGGGAAGTACATTGGGTTCGCCAGCGATGCGAATGATGTCCGGGGCGTGACCCCCACCGGCCCCCTCCGTGTGGAAGGAGTGAAAGGTGCGCCCGTTGACCGCGCGCAGCATGTCCTCGACGAAGCCCGCCTCGTTGAGCGTGTCGGAGTGTATGGCCACTTGAACGCCCGAGGCATCGGCCACCTGGAGGGCGGCATCGAGCACGGCCGGGGTCGCACCCCAGTCTTCGTGCACTTTGAACCCGCCGACGCCACCACGCAGTTGTTCCCACATGGCCTCGTGTGAGACGGTGTTGCCTCGGCCGAGGAACAGCACGTTGACGGGCCAGGGTTCGAATCCTTCCAGCATCCGGGCCATCCACCACGAACCCGGCGTCGTGAGCGTCGCCTTCGACCCCTCTGTGGGGCCAGTGCCGCCGCCGACGACAGTGGTGGTCCCCGAGGCGAGGGCGAGCTGCAGCATCTGAGGGCCCACAAAGTGCACGTGCGTGTCGACCGCGCCTGCGGTGAGGATGAGCCCGTTGCCCGACATGATCTCTGTCGATGGTCCGATCACGAGGTCGGGATGCACGCCGTTCATGGTGTCCGGGTTGCCGGACTTGCCGAGGGCGGTGATGCGGCCGTCCCGAATGCCGATGTCGGCCTTGATGATGCCCCAGTGGTCGAGCACGACCGCGCCGGTGATGACGAGATCAGGGGTGCCTTCTGCACGGGTCGCGCGGGACTGCCCCATCGACTCGCGGATCGACTTGCCGCCGCCGAAGACGGACTCATCCCCGCCGACGCAGCGGTCCTCCTCCACCTCGATAACAAGATTGGTGTCGGCGAGCCGGATGCGGTCACCGGTCGTTGGCCCGTAGGAGGCGACGTACTCGGAGCGAGAGATCCTAACCATCGAGGTTTCCTCCACACAGGCCGCGCAGGCCGGGGACGATTCGCTTCCCCTGAATAGGCACGAGATCGACCTCTTCGACGGCACCCGGCTCAAAACGCACGGAGCCGCCGGAAAGCACGTTGAGGCGCTGGCCCCACGCACCCGCCCGGTCAAACTCCAACGCGGCATTCACCTCGGCGAAATGGAAGTGTGAACCGACCTGTATCGGCCTATCCGCACCGTTGATGACCCGCAGCGTCGTGACCTTGAGGCCGGCATTGATCTCGATATCGTCCTGGCCGTACAGCACTTCGCCCGGGATGATCGGGTCCGAATCAGCGAGCCTGTTTGCCGACTCGCGCCGCGGCGCCTGACGTTCTCCGGTACCGGCGCGTCGTGGTTCGCTCGGGCCGCTGGGGCCAGACGACTTCAGGGCGCCATGGCTGGTGGGAGTCGCCTCTGGATAGTCGCGGCCGGGATCATCCGACGCGTGCAGCGGAGCCGAGGCGTCGGGCGGTATCGGCTCCGAGTTCTCGAACGGATTCGGAGTCGGAGTCTTGGTCATTGCAGGGGCTCTGTCACCGTGACGAGCTTTGTGCCGTCGGGGAAAGTCGCCTCGATCTGCACCTGGGCGAGCATCTCAGGCACACCCTCCATCACATCGTCGCGGCCGAGAACGTGGCGGCCGGATTCCATGAGGTCTGCGACCGATTTGCCGTCCCGGGCGCCCTCGAGGAGGTAGGCGGCGATGAAGGCCGTGGCCTCGGGCAGGTTCAGTTTCAGGCCGCGTTCCCGGCGTTCCAACGCGAGCTTTCCCGCTGCGTAGACCATGAGGCGTTCTTGTTCGTGCATGCTCAAAAACATTGATGCTCTCCCAAGCGAATACTGCACACGCGCGGGGTGTGAGGCCTCGCAAAAGCCTGATTGATCAGGTCATTCGCATCTTTCCATCATCGGAAATGCTGGTGCTGACGCTACCACCGGCCGTTCGGGGAATCAACGATTTGTGCGACATCGGTGGGGGTGGCTTCATGTCGGGCCGCATCATCGTCCGTGCGCCGAAGCATGTGTCGAGACAGGTCGAAGCGTGACAAGATTTCCAGTGTGGTGGAGCTAAGGAGATTCGAACTCCTGACCTCTTCGATGCGAACGAAGCGCGCTACCAACTGCGCCATAGCCCCGGATGTTGCGTAGCAACGTTATCATGCGCGCTGGAGCCACAAAGCGAAGGCGATTTCTCGCCTTCGCCGGCGACGCCAGCGCCGGGGGCCGTCCCGGCCCCCGGGAGTACCCAAAGTGAGGACCCTTTCGGGCTTTCGTGCGCCCCAGTGCCGAGCGCCGTCACGGCATTCGGGTGTACCTAAACCACGAGATGTCTGGCCAATCCAAAAGAAGAGGGGTCTCGACAGGCTCGACCGGAGAAGGAGGGGGGTCTCGACATGTTCGACCGGAGAAGTAAGGGCGACAGGCTTGGCTGGAAGAGTGTGGGCGCCGGTAAAAGGATTTGGACAAGCTCAACCCGAGAAGGATCGGCGACTACCCTGCCAACCGCCGACGCCGCAGGATGTCGTCAAGGTCAGTAACAACAACGTCCCGTTCGTCCACAATGCCCATGGCGGCGAACTTCGACGGCGGTGCAATCCGGGACACTTCAGAGGCGCTCTGCGCCGTTCGCAACGCACGCTCGGAATCCGCGGCCGCGCGTCGCAACTCGTCACCATGATCGGTTTTCGCGTCATCCAGTTGCGACAGTGGACGCACAGGCACCGGATGAGAGAGGTAAAGAGGCTTCGGCAGGGGCACCGGGGTCCAGGCCGCTGGCAATTCTTCAGCCTCCGTGAGTGCACGCGCGCGAAGCTGCCCCGCCGCGGGGGCAGCCAGCGTTGCCTTAAAAAGTTCCCGGCGGGCATTGCCAACGGCTGCCAACTGGCCCAGCAGCCCGAACGCACCAATCCCAACAGTTGCAGAAGCCGCCACGAGTACCCACGAGCCAGTGGTCGCCAGGAAGAACCCACCGAAACCGGTGGAAACAGTTGCGGCGAAGAGAACGAACGATGCGAATGCCCGGGAACGGCGAAGGCGCTTGGCACGGAGGGTGCTGGGCGTGGAGCTCCCCTCGAAACGGAATGTGCCGCCGTCAGTAAGGACGGATGGGAAAGCCGGGCGCGGCGCGAGCCGATCCTGAGCGCGAAGCGCGGCACGCTGAGCCGCAACCGCACGCGCGTTCGCCTCAACTCGTACGACGTCGGGAATCTCCGCGCTCTCCGCCATGATTCGCACCGTCTGCTGCAGACGCACCGCGTTGCGTTCCGTGGATAGGTACTCCCGGCGTCTCAGCCAGGTCGGGATCAGGTAGATGAACCACAGCACCGCGGCGAGCGCGATAATGGCGCTCGAGCCGATCCCGTCAATTCCCATGCCCTCAAAACTAAGGCGCCAACGTCGGATCGTGCGGCTGGCGCGCCGACACCACAATCAGATCAGACGCAACCGTCACCCCGTGCATGGCTGGTTTGCTGCAGCCCGATCAGAAGCGGGCACATCGCCGGCACCCTCCGGCACACGGTTGTCGAGCCACCGTCGCAGCACTCCGACCGGCAGTTCCTCGCTGGTCAACGCGAAACAGAAATGGTCCCGCCATCCGCCATCAATATGAATGTAGTTTTTGCGCAAACCCTCGTAGCGAAACCCAAGCTTCTGCACCACCCGAAGTGACGGCTCGTTTTCCGGGCGGATGCAGATCTCCATCCGATGCAGCCCAAGCTGAAAAAAGCAATAGTCGGTCGCCAACGCGACAGCGGTCGGCGTAGCCGATTTTCCGGCGAAACGCTCAGACACCCAGTACCCGATCGTCGCGGAGGACACACTCCCCCAGGCGATCGACGACACGTTCAACTGGCCGGCAAGTGCACCCTCGAATTCGATAGCAAACGGGAGCCCGAGCCCAGCCCGAGCATTCGCGAGCAAACTCCGGACGCTGGCCCGCACATCAAAACTCATCGCCCCCTGTGGGCTGGTCGCCTCCCACCGCCGCAACCACGTGCGGTTGTCGAGCAGCTCGCGTTCCAACCGCCGCGCATCCCGCACCCGCACCGGTCGAATCGTCACCGGGCCCTCACTCAGAGTCGGAACCGTCATTCTTAGTCCAGTTCTGCCGCAAACTTTTGCAGCCACGGGCGCAGCTCCGGGCCAAGATCTTCGCGTTCGACGGCCAACTGCACGATCGCTTTAATGTAGTCGACCCGGTCACCTGTGTCATAGCGTCGTCCGCGGAACACCACGCCGTACACACCGCCAGCGATCGACGGGTCCGCCGCGAGCGTCTGCAACGCGTCAGTCAACTGGATCTCGCCACCCTTGCCCGCAGGAGTGTCCTCGAGGATATCGAAGACTTCCGGACGCAACACGTACCGCCCAATAATGGCAAGGTTCGACGGCTGTGAGCCCACCGCCGGTTTCTCCACAAGGCCCGTGACCCGCACAACGTCGTCGGTGCCGGTGTCCTCCACCGTCGCAATCCCGTACAGGTGCGCCTGGGAAGGTTCGACCTCCAGCAACGCAATCACCGAAGCATCCTGTTCCACCTGAACCTCAAGCATCCGCGACAACAGCACATCACGACTGTCAATGAGGTCATCACCGAGAAGAACCGCAAACGGCTGATCACCAACATGCATCCTCGCCCGCAACACCGCATGACCAAGACCGAGCGGGTCACCCTGGCGCACATAATGCACCTCGGCAAGTTCGGTCGAATAGTTCACCTTCTGCAGCCGGACCGTGTCGCCCTTGCGTTCCAGCGCCGCCTCAAGCTCGCCAACGCGGTCAAAATGATTCTCCAGCGCACTCTTATTGCGTCCCGTGATCATCAACACGTCGGTCAACCCGGCCGCCACCGCCTCCTCGACCACATACTGGATGGCAGGCTTGTCGACAACCGGCAGCATCTCCTTCGGCATCGCCTTAGTAGCAGGGAGGAACCGGGTACCGAGGCCCGCGGCCGGAATGACTGCTTTGGTGATCTGAAACGCCATGGGCCAAGGTTACCGGCCCGCGCCACGTAAACTAGCTGTATGACCGGTGACCCGAGCCACCAGAAGCGTGCGCTCCGCGCCGAACTGCGCGGGAGACGACGCACGCAGACCTCGCCGGAAAGCGAAAGTGCGACAGAGAAGTTCACCATCAACCTGATCCAACTGGTCAGCGACCTCGACTGCCACTACATCGCCGCCTATCTGCCAACACAGGATGAGCCAGACATCCGCCCATTTCTTGGCTGGGCAG
>JBDSZO010000053.1:0-3732 GCA_039925105.1 Terrimesophilobacter sp.
AGGGTGATTTCGCTCGCCAGCGCGGGGTCAAGACACGCGTCCAACATCGCAACATCGGTGCGCAGCGCCCGGTATTCAGGGAGTGAACGACCGGCCTGGCGCATGAACCACACCGGAAGGGTCTCAGGCCGCCGCCCTGAATAGGCGGCGATAAGCGACGAATCTTTCGTTCTACCGTCGAGAAGGGGGTGGGTAGGCGAAAGCTTCACGGGTACAGCTTAGGCACCCAGATTCTGGACATACACTGGAGGACGTGCTTCGCTGCGTCTCCGTCAATTACCGCAATGCAGGCTTCGACTTTCTCGAACGGTTGTCGGTCAATTCCGACGCGGTGGCCGAGGGTCTTGGCGCTCATCCTGACGTCACGGGCGCGATCGTGCTCTCCACCTGTAATCGGTTCGAGGTCTATGTGGATTCGCCATTGAGCGAGGTCCTTTCGGTGGTGGCCAGTGCTGCTGGGGTGCAGGAATCCTCGCTTCGGGACCGCGCGAGCGTGTTTTCGGATGACACGGTGGCGCAACACCTGTTCTCCGTGGCCGCAGGGCTGGAGTCGGTTGTCGTCGGCGAGGAGGAGATTTCCGGTCAGGTTGCCAAAGCGCTGAGCGCAGCACGGGCGCGCGGTGGTACATCCTCGTCGCTTGAGCGCTTGTTTCAGTCGGCCGCCAAGACGAGCCGCAGCGTCAAGACCGGTACCGCGCTGAGCGTTGCCGGGCGCTCGCTCGCTCGCCTCGCCCTCGAGCTGACGGAGAGCCGCTTCGCGGACTGGGCCGCCGTTCGGGTCGTTCTCGTGGGCACAGGTCAGTACGCTGCCACAACGGTTGCGGCTCTGCGTGAGCGTGGTGCGCAACAGATTTCGGTGTTCTCCCCGACCGGTCGCGGTGCTGCTTTCGCCACCGGTCACGGGGTGCGGCACTCCCTCGACCTCTCGGCTGACCTTGCTGACGCCGACCTCGTGATCACCTGCACCGTCATCGAGAGTTTTGTGATCTCGGCTGCGGACCTGCACGGTTCTCGCCGCAGGCTCATCGTCGACCTCGGCCTCCCACGCAACGTGAACCCGGACGTTGCAACCGTGGAGGGCGTCGAGTTGCTCGACCTTGAGACGATCAGCCTGCACGCACCGCTTGAGGAGTTGACATCCGTGAATGATGCCCGCCAGATTGTCGGTGTCGCGGCCTCGGCGTTCGCGGCGGAGCAGAGTGTCAGGCCTGCGGTTGTCGCACTGCGCGAGCACGTGCTCGGAATTTTGGATGCAGAACTGCACCGGCGCAATGCCAGCGCGGAGACGGAGGCTGCGCTTCGCCACTTCGCCGGTGTGCTGCTGCACGGCCCCTCCGTGCATGCCAGGGAGCTTGCGGTCGAGGGCCGTTCCGAGGAGTTCGTCGCCGGGATTGGTGCCTTGTTCGGTCTTCAGGCTGACACCGTCACTGCGTCAGCTGCCATAGAACGTGACAGTGCATGAAAAGGGTCAAGCAACCGGTTTAACTAGCGGGCCAGTCGTTCTACGACACTTCCGTAGAGCCCGGGAAGTGCGCGGGCGAGCGGGACGATCGCCGGTCGCAACGGTGATGCCGCGATGCCGACCAGCCCCGCGGTGAGCATCCGAAAATCGCGGGTGACGCGATTCCAGTCGCGCTCGTATTGTGCTGGTGCGTCGGCCAGGGCGGCGGCAATAGCGGCTTGCGCCTGAGCAAGCCCGACACGGATGCCCTCCCCGGTGATCGCGTCAACGTAGCCGGATGCATCACCGACCAACATCACGCGACCGCGGGTTCGGGCCCTCGTGCGTTGACGGAACGGGCCGGCCCCGCGCAGGGACGAGCAGGGTTCGGCCGTTGCAAGCCGCTCGGCGAGCGCGGGAATCGAACGCACGACGGTGTCGAAGTCGGTGTGCTGTGTGCCGAGCACGGCGATCCCTAGCTCGTGCTCGCTCACCGGCGTGAGGTACACCTCGGCATCGTGCGCCCAGTGCACCTCGACGAGGTCGCTCCACGGCTCGATGGCAAAGTGGCGGCGGATGCCGAAGCGACGAGTCCGCCCGGCACGCGCGATGTCTGCTGCGATGCCCAGCCCGACAAGTTCGCGCACAGTGGAGTGCAGCCCATCGCATCCAAACAACCAGTCGGCGCTCAACTCGGCGCCGTCGGTGAGGGTTGCGGTCACCGAGGTTTCAGCTTGGCGTAATTCGCTGATTTTGCCTTCGCGGATTTCGACTCCGAGTTCTGTGGCGCGTTCCGCGAGCGCAGCGTGCAGCCTCGTTCTGCGCACGCCGCGACCCGGGTCACCGCGGAACCTGTGCACTGCTTCCCGCCCCGGCTTTTGGTAGCCGATTCCCGTAATCGGGTGGCCGTCGGGGTCCACACCAAGACGGTGCAGTGCGGCGAGCGCACCCGGCATGAGTCCTTCGCCGCAGGCTTTGTCGATTGGGCCGGTGCGCGGTTCGATCACTGTCGCCGATATCCCTGCAAGGGTTGCGTCAATCGCTGCCGCAAGCCCTATTGGCCCGCCTCCGATGATCAGGACGTCGGTCACGGCTGAACTTGCGGCGCTGTCAGCGACTCGAGCGCCCGGTTCTCGGTGGGGATGCGGAATCCGAGCAGCAGGAACGCGTTCAGCACGGTGAAGGCGAGCGCGGTCACCCACGCCGTGTGCACGAGCGGCAACGCAAGGCCCTCAATAACGACGGCAACATAGTTGGGGTGGCTGAGCCAGCGGTATGGTCCGCTGGTCACGCGCTGCAGGCCCGGCACAACTATGACGCGCGTGTTCCATTGCCGTCCAAGGGTCGAGATGCACCAGTACCGCAACACCTGGCTGAACACCACGAGCGCGAGCATCGGCCAGCCCAGCATGGGGATGAAAGGTCGATCGGCGAGGAACACTTCGGCGAGGCAGGCGAGCAGCAGGCCGGTGTGAAGCGCGACCATCCAAGGGAAGTGACGCTGGCCGAACTCGCGGCCACCCTGTGCGAGCGCGGCGCGGGCGTTGCGGGTCGAGATGACCAGTTCGACGACGCGCTCAGCACCGGTGGACAGAACGAGAATGAGGTAACCGATCATGGCCACTCCAGAAGCACGAACTCGGCGCTGACACCCGGTCCGAGCGCGAACAGGAGGCCGCTGGTTCCGCTTGGCTGAGGTCCCGCATCTGCGAGCAGGTGCAGAACCGCGGAGGACGACAGATTGCCGACTTTCGCCAGGGAATCCCAGCTGAGCTGAAACACTTCACGATCCAAACCCAGCGCGGAACCGAACGCGTCGAGCACTTTCGGGCCACCGGGGTGGGCGAGCCAGCATCCAATATCGGTAATGGTGAGTCCGTGTGCGGCGAGAAAATCGGAAACCACTGTCGGAAAATGTTCGGTGATGAGATCGGCAACACCGGGGGTGAGCACGATTTCAAACCCGCTCGCTTTCACATTCCAGCCGATCACCTCGCTGGAGGCCGGCAGGAATGCGCTGAGGGTGTCCACCACACGGGGACCCTCTGACTCGATTCCGCTGCCGACCATGACCACGGCGGAGCCCCCATCGCCGAACAGTCCGGTGGCAACGAAGTTGGCCATCGTCGCGTCGGCGCGTTGCAGGGTGAGTGAACACAGTTCAACGCTGATCAGCACGCCGACGTCGTTCGGATGCCCGACCAGGTAGTCGTGAACGCGTGCAATCCCGGCCGCCCCGGCCACGCATCCCAGTCCGAACGATGGCAGGCGTTTGATGTCACTGCGCAGGC
>JBDSZO010000054.1:0-1706 GCA_039925105.1 Terrimesophilobacter sp.
GAACCATGCCGGGCGAAACACCGGACGATGTCGAGGCTGAGCTGCGCATGCTGCTCCAGAGAATTGGGGCCGAGGTGCCAGAGTTTCGATTCCAGCTGCGCCGGCTCGTCGCTCGTGGGGCGATGGAGGCCGACCCGGACTCCGAGATCGCGCGCACCCTCGGCGCAAACGCGGCCCGCGTGGTTGGACACCCGGCACCTGTGCGCGGTGAACCGTATTGGACGGATGCCGGTCTTATTGCCGACGCGGGGATCCCCAGCGTACTGATCGGCGTAGACGGCGGCGGCGCGCATGCCAACCTCGAATGGGCGACCACGCAGTCCGTCCAGCAGCTCACCGACATCCTCGAGGGCACCATCCGTGACTTCCTGGCCTGACCAACATTTCAGCTTTCATCATTCAGGAGGTGGTGGGGCTGGAGTTGCTTGTGCGGTTGTGGGTTTCTCACCAGCCCCACCACCTCCTGAATGATGAAAGCCAGCCTCTTGACATTGACGTAGCGTCAACCTTTAGCGTGGAGTTTGACCGCGGATGGAGGCAAAGTTGGACTGGTCGATTCAGGAGATCGCACGGCTCTCCGGTACGACGAGCCGCACCCTTCGCCACTGCGACGAGGAGACGCGGACCCCGCTTCGCCAAGAACTATGGTGGCCGAACCGGCGCGGAGTTCGTGCGGAACGCGATGCGTGCCTACGCCGAACTGAACCTCTGAGGTTCTGAGCTTTCCGGCGGCTTCTGCGTGGCTTCGGGAACGTGCAGCAGCGGCATGGCCACGTGCACGAGCGGTCCGACGAACAGGGCGAACGCGAGTGTGCCGAAGCCAACGTCGCCACCGAGCAGCCATCCGATTACGAGAACCGTGAGCTCGAGTGCGCTGCGTACGATCCAAATGCGAATCCCGGTTCGGCGGTGAAGTCCGGTCATCAGGCCGTCACGGGGCCCGGGCCCGAACCTGGCCCCGATGTAGAGTCCGGTCGCGAACGCGAGTAGCAGCAAGCCGACGGCGAACATTGGAACTCGAATGAACAGGTTCGTCTGTTCCGGGATGAGCCAGAGTCCGAGTTGTGCGGATGGCCCGACCAGCAGTGCGTTCAGAATGGTGCCGACACCGTACTGTTCCCGCAGCGGTAGCCACAACAGCAGCACGAAAAATCCGACCAGGTTGGTGACGAGTCCGAACAGCATGCCGGTCTTCAACGAGATGCCCTGGGCGAGTACATCCCACGGCGAGATTCCGACCGCGGCACGCACCATGAGCGATATCGCAATCCCGTAGAGGAACAGGCCGACAAGGAGTTGCACCCAACGCCTGGCGAGGCGATCCCGACCGTGCTTGCGCCAGCCCGGCCAGAGGTGGCGGGGAGTGGGCGCTTGCGGCATGTTGGCATCCAAATGTCTGTCGACGGTTCGAGTAACAGGCTCAATCTATCCAAAGAGTTGATGCGGAGGTCAGCCAAGCAAAAGAATCGGCCGCACGCGTGGCGCAGGTTCGTCCTACAATTTGTATGACGTCAAGTGTTACACTCGCTTTGTGGCCCAGACAATTACCTTTCGACCTGACCACGATGCGGCCCAGGCTCTCGCGCTTCTCACCAAAGACGGAACTTCTGTGTCAACAGCTGTTCGCGACGCACTTGTCCAGTCGGCTCATTTGCGCGCGCAAGCCCTTCTCCGCGCAGAGGCCTCGGCCCTTGCGGCGGACGAAG
>JBDSZO010000055.1:0-6765 GCA_039925105.1 Terrimesophilobacter sp.
GGACGTCGCCGAGCCAGGCCCACTCCATGGCCAGGAGCGCAAGGCCGGAGGAGAGCCCGATGAGCGCCGTGAGGCGGCGAACCCCTACCGCGTCACTGCCACGCAGCATCACCGACACCGCACCGTAGGCGACCGCTGTCGCAAGCCCCATGAACCAGAAAGATGGCGTATGCACGCGGTCGGATGCGGCGTTGACGGCGTGAAGGAGCGCACCGAGGATGCCGGTGACGACGGCGACAATGCCTCCTACTGCTCCCATCCGCTCATTATGGCGGCGATTTACTCCAACGGCACGGGACAGGAAGTCCCTATCGAAGTCAGGACAGGCTCCCCTGCCTGCCGGGACTCATCCGGATGCACGATTGTGCCATGACAACCCACACCACATCAGAGCAATTGCCCGCCACCACACCGACGACGACACGGCGCCCGCCGGCGACCGTCATCATCGCCACCGTGCTCACCATCGTGCTCGCGTCTGTTGGCACCTACGGGGCAATCTATTTCTCCGGACTCGACGGTTATGGCCCAGTGGACGCGACCTTCCTCACTATGTACGGCTACCTCTCGCTTATCGGAATCGTGTCGGTGATCGCCCAGTTGCGCGGCAGCGCCATCGGCCAGGCAGGCACCGTTGCCTGGGCCGTTTTCATGGCGCTGTTCACCCTTGTCAAGCTGGTCACCATTCAGGAAACCGAGGCGATCAGCTTCGGCGTGATCGCGCTCATTGTGGTCGGCCTCGAACTGGCCGGCCCGACGAGACGCTTCATCCGCTCGCCGAAGTCCGCCTAAGCACGACCCTCACAGCCGAACCAAGGGGGGGTCACCGTGCCGCGCAGCGGCGTGGTGACCCCCTCGATCATGACGGCGTCACACCGGGTCAGGGCGACGTCGACGCCCAACTGCTCGACCTCGAGCTGCGCGCCCACTGCCCCAGCCGCCACGATGACCGTATTCGGCGACCCGGTCTGCCCTGTCACAGTGAATGGCCCCTGGCCTGCGGGCATCCGATTGGCTAGTTGCCATCGGTCCAGTAGCGGGTGCCTGGCGCCTCGCCACCGGACCGCAACCACATCGATCCAGGTCGGTCGGAGATAACCGCAAATGATGAGCGCCGACGATTCACCGACGATTGGGAATTCTTGTACCAGGCTAATACTCAACAAACGAGAAAACCCCCGTGATTACGGGGGATTTTTTTGTGGGCCCTACCGGGATCGAACCGATGACATCCACGGTGTAAACGTGGCGCTCTACCAGCTGAGCTAAAGGCCCCCACCCGGCGCACCGGGATCGGGTCTCTATGTTACCGGCTCGCACGGGTATGCGGACGTACACTTCGCGCATGACGCAAAATCCATTGACCTGGCACCAGAAGCAAAAAGCAAACTTGAGCGCGGGCGAGCGCGCCGCCGATGTTATGCGAAATGGCATGGGCAGTTGGATGTTTGTCGGACTTTTCGTACTCTTCATGATCGTGTGGGCGGTGCTCAACAGCGTGCTCGTTTCTGTGCGCTGGGACCCCTACCCGTTCATCCTGCTCAACCTGTTCCTGAGCATGCTCGCCGGACTTCAGGGAGCAATCCTCCTGATCGCCGCGAAGCGCCAAGACGCCATTGCCTCAGCACTCGCCCAACACGACTACGACACCAACATCGCCGCAAAAGCCGACATCGAACAACTGATGGCCATCAACCGCAAACAGCTCATCATGGTCGAAGAATTGCATGAGCTCCTCACTGCCAGGGGTCTTCCTGTACCCGGCGGGACGCAACAGCCCGACAAAGCGTGACAAGCTTGACCTCAATAGAATTGGCAGGCCCAAAACTCCGCACCCGCGATCGAAACCCGATCACGCCAGTGCTTTGGGCGCCGTACCGGACATAACCACAAGCGAGGTCACCCGTGACAGTCAACGACCAGGATCCCTACTCGATGAACCACATCGACACCGACCCTGAGGAGACCGCCGAATGGCAGGAATCCCTCGACGATCTGGTTGCAACACACGGTCGCGAGCGCGCACGCGACATCATGATGAGCCTGCTCAAGCGCTCAAAGGACCTTCAGCTCGGCGTCCCCATGGTTCCGACGACCGACTACATCAACACCATTGCGCCAGAAAACGAGCCCGAGTTCCCGGGCGATGAAGAAATCGAGCGCCGCTATCGTGCCTGGCTGCGCTGGAATGCTGCGATAACCGTGCACCGGGCTCAACGACCGGGCATTGGCGTTGGCGGCCATATCTCCACCTACGCCTCCTCGGCTGCGCTCTACGAGGTCGGCCACAACCACTTCTTCCACGGCCACGACAATCCCGGCGGCGGCGACCAGATCTTTTATCAGGGCCATGCCTCCCCTGGCATGTACGCCCGTGCGTTCCTCGAGGGCAGAATCGGGGAAGACCGCCTGAACGGTTTCCGCCAGGAGAAGTCCCACCCGAGTGGCGGCCTGTCCTCCTACCCGCACCCCCACCTCATGCCGGACTTCTGGGAGTTCCCGACGGTGTCGATGGGCATCGGCCCACTCAACGCCATCTGGCAGGCCGAAACCAACCGTTATCTGACCAACCGCGGCATCAAGGATGTCTCTGACAGCCGGGTCTGGGCGTTCCTTGGTGACGGCGAGATGGACGAAGTTGAGAGCCGCGGAGCGCTCCAGTGGGCGGCCAACCACAACCTCGACAACCTGACCTTCGTCATCAACTGCAACCTGCAGCGCCTCGACGGCCCTGTGCGCGGCAACGGCAAGATCATCCAGGAACTGGAGAGCTTCTTCCGCGGTGCAGGCTGGAACGTCATCAAGGTCATCTGGGGGCGCGAATGGGATGAACTGCTCGCCAAGGATACCGACGGCGCTCTCGTCAACCTGATGAACCAGACACCGGACGGTGACTACCAGACCTATAAGGCCGAGAACGGGGCCTACGTGCGCGAGAACTTCTTCGGCCGCGACCCTCGCGTCGCCGAAATGGTCAAGGGTTACACCGACGACCAGCTGTGGCGCCTCAAGCGTGGCGGTCACGACTACCGCAAGGTGTACGCAGCCTTCAAATCAGCAGAAGAGCACGTTGGCCAGCCGACAGTCATCCTGGCAAAAACGATCAAGGGTTACGGACTCGGCCCGTCATTCGAGGGCCGCAACGCGACCCACCAGATGAAAAAACTCACCCTGGACAACCTGAAAGACTTCCGGGACGCCATGCGCATCCCGATCACCGATGCGGTGCTGGAAGCTGACCCGTACCTTCCGCCGTACTACCACCCCGGTGAGAACGACGAAGCGATCCAGTACATGCACGAGCGTCGTCGAGCACTGGGCGGTTACGTGCCTGAGCGCCGTTCCCGGTACACGCAGCTCACCCTTCCCGACGACAGCGCGTACGAATCCGCCCGTCGTGGGTCTGGCAAGCAAGAGATTGCCACCACCATGGCGTTCGCGCGACTGCTCAAAGACCTGCTGCGGAGCAAGGATTTCGGTCACCGCATCGTTCCGATCATCCCGGACGAGGCGCGCACCTTCGGCATGGACGCCTACTTCCCGACCGCGAAGATCTACAACCCGAACGGGATGAACTACACCTCGGTCGACCGTGATCTGCTGCTGGCCTACAAAGAGAGCGTTCAGGGCCAAATCCTGCACGTTGGTATCAACGAGGCCGGAGCATTCTCCGCGTTCACCGCAGTCGGCACGACCTACGCCACCCACGGCGAGCCGCTGATTCCCGTCTACGTGTTCTACTCGATGTTCGGATTCCAGCGCACCGGCGACGCCATGTGGGCCGCTGGCGACCAAATGGCACGCGGGTTCATCATGGGGGCAACGGCAGGGCGCACGACGCTGACCGGTGAAGGGCTGCAGCACGCTGACGGCCACTCACACCTGCTGGCATCCACCAACCCCTCAGTTGTGTCCTATGACCCCGCCTACGGATATGAGCTCGCTCACATCGTCAAGGACGGGCTCGACCGGATGTACGGCGGAACGCACGAGCACCCCGACGTGATGTACTACATCACCATCTACAACGAGCCACTGGTACAGCCAGTGGAGCCGGACAACCTGGATCTGGATGGCTTGCTCAGGGGGATCCACCTTCTGAAGCCGGCCGAGACGACGGGTCCGAAAGCCCAGCTTCTTGCCTCAGGTGTCGCGGTGCCGTGGGCGCTTGAAGCGCAGGAGTTGTTGGCGAAAGACTGGGGTGTCGCCGCGGATGTCTGGTCAGTGACGTCGTGGACCGAATTACGTCGTGACGGAATCAGCGTGGACGAATGGAATTTCCTCAACCCGAACGAGCCGGCGCGGGTATCGTATCTTACCCAGAAATTATCCGACGCCCAAGGCCCATTCGTCGCGGTGAGCGACTACATGCACGCTGTTCCAGACCAGATTCGCAAGTACGTGCCCGGCGATTACGCCACGCTCGGTGCTGACGACTTCGGGTTCTCGGACACGCGCGCCGCGGCCAGACGGTTCTTCAAAATTGACGGCCCATCGCTGGTGGTGCGCACGCTCGAGTCGCTTGCTCAGCAAGGCACCATCGACAGGGGGCTTGCCCAACAGGCGATCGACCGCTACTCACTTCATGACGTGACAGCAGGTACGACCGGTTCCGCCGGCGGTGAAAGCTGAACGCAACACCAAGCATGCCAACAGCCAGGGGTGCTAGACCTCCGCGCAAGCATGCGCGCGGTGCCGCACCTGCGGAGAAAGCAAAAACCCTGGCGTGGCTGAAAACCATCTCTGGCGAGTTGGCGACCGCAACGCTGAGACGGCTCGAAGACACGCTTCCGTGGTACCGCGACATGCCGCCCGGCCGTCGTTCTGCGGTGGGAATGGTTGCGCAGGCCGGAATCTCCTCGTTCATCCAGTGGTATGACGATCCGGAGTCCACACCGTGGATTGCCGCCGACGTGTTCGGTGTTGCTCCGCGGGAACTCCTGCGTTCTGTGAGCCTGACCCAGACCCTTCAACTGATCAAGGCGACCGTTGAAGTCGTCGACGACCGGGTGAAGGGTCGAGACGAGTCACTTCGCGAAGCCGTGCTGTTGTATTCCCGGGAGATCGCATTCGGTGCCGCCGACGTGTATGCGCGGGCGGCGGAAGCGCGGGGCCTGTGGGATGCCCGTCTCGAAGCTCTCGTCGTCGACAGCATTCTCAGCGGCGAGTATGACGACGAGCTTCCGAGCCGCATTGCCGCCCTGGGTTGGCACGGCCATGGGGAAGTCTCGGTTCTGGTCGGTACGGCACCGAAACTTCTCGACGTCGACATGCTCCGTCGCACCGCACGGCACCTCGATGCCGACGTACTCATCGGCGTACAAGGGTCACGACTGGTCCTGGTCATTGGCCGTGCGCTTCCCGCGTCCGAGGACGAGGAAGAGCACAAAGAACTGCAGATAGCGTTCCTGGAGATCGCGAAAGCGCTTGAGCCTGGCTTCGGTGAAGGGTACCTTGTACTCGGCCACGAAGTGCCCAGTCTTGTTGACGCCAACCGAAGCGCGAAGGCGGCACTGGCAGGCTTCGCCGTTGCTCGAGCCTGGCGAAACGCTCCGAGACCGACGCTTGCCGACGACCTGTTACCGGAGCGCGCCCTCGCAGGCGACCCCCTGGCGCGAACCACACTGATCAACCGCATCTACCGACCCCTCCAATCGCACTCCGCCGACCTTCTGATGACCCTGTGGGCGTACCTCGACAACGGTCGATCGCTCGAAGCCACCGCGCGGGAACTTTTTGTGCACCCCAATACGGTGCGCTACCGACTTAAGCGCGTGTCTGAGGTGATCGGTTGGGATGCCACCGGGGCGCGCGAGTCCCTCATTCTGCAGGCAGCACTCATCGTCGGTTCTATTGCGGAACCAGACTCCGGGCAACGCCGACGGTAACGCTCGAGACCAGCACACTGTGATCAGCTACAACTGCTGCCGCTATTGTTGGTGCCATTGCCACAGCAAAAATCGCTCACAGATTGGAAGACTGGATAAGTGATTATTGTCGTCTGCCCCGGACAGGGTTCCCAAACCCCCGGCTTCCTTCAGCCCTGGCTGGATCTCGCCGGACTGGCGGAGCGCCTTGAAACATACTCCGGGGCCGCTGGAATCGACCTCGCGCGGCACGGAACAGTGTCGGATGCCGACACCATTCGTGACACCGCGGTCGCCCAACCCCTCATCGTCGCTGCCGGTTTGCTCACCCTCTCGGTACTTTTGGAAGGGCGTCGCGACCGCATCGGCGGCATCGCCGGCCACTCCGTTGGGGAACTGACGGCTGCGGCCGGTGCAGGCATCCTTGCGGAGAACGACGCAGTGTCACTGGTCGCCGAGCGCGGCCGTGCGATGGCGGATGCTGCCGCAATCACACCGACAGGGATGAGCGCGGTTGTCGGTGCCGATGAAACCGAGCTACTCGACACGCTCGTTGGGCTTGGGCTGGATCCCGCCAACTTTAACGGCGGCGGTCAGATCGTCGTTGCCGGTGCGCTTGACGCCCTTGCGCAGCTCAAGGAGAACCCTCCTGCAGGCGCACGGGTCATCCCTTTACAGGTTGCCGGCGCATTCCACACCCGGTACATGGCACCGGCGGTTGAGCGCCTCAGCACAGCGGCGTCTGCGCTGGTTCCAAGCAATCCAACAGTCCCGATCTGGACCAACCGCGACGGAAGCCGCGTCACCGGCGGCCAGGAGTACCTCGACCTCATCGTCGGCCAGGTGTCGTCGCCGGTTCGCTGGGACAAGACAATGGAATCCTTCCTCGCAGCACAAA
>JBDSZO010000056.1:0-2108 GCA_039925105.1 Terrimesophilobacter sp.
CTGAGGGCGAGGTGACGCACATTGCACGCTCGGTGGTAGACACGGAACTTGCCGACGACCAGTGGGACGGGTACGTCGCGGCGCTGATGGAGAACGGCTGGGACACCGTTGAGGTGCCGGTCGCGCCGGAAGCGCCGGATTCGGTTTTCGTCGAAGACGCGGTGGTGATCTTTGGCGGTACCGCTGTCATTACCAGCCCAGGACACGAGTCGCGTCGTCAGGAAACGGTCGGGGTCGAAGCCACGGTGCGTGAGCTGGGTCTTCGCGTGGCAAGGATTGAACTGCCCGGAACTCTGGATGGCGGTGATGTGCTCAAGGTCGGCTCTACGGCATACGTCGGACGCGGCGGTCGGACCAACGCTGAAGGCATCCGGCAACTGCGCGCAATCGTGTCCAAGCTCGGCTTCACAGTCATTGCCGTGCCCGTCACCAAAGTGCTCCACCTGAAAAGTGCCGTAACAGCGCTTCCGGACGGTACCGTGCTCGGTTATGCACCATTGGTCGACAATCCGGACCTGTTTGATCGTTTTCTCGCCGTTCCGGAGGAGACCGGTGTCGCGGTCGTTGTTCTCGACGACGACAGCGTTTTGATGGCGTCTTCCGCTCCGAAGAGCGCCGCCATGATCGAAGATCTTGGCTACCGGGTCGTCACGGTCGACATCAGCGAGTTTGAAAAACTCGAGGGTTGTGTCACCTGCCTCTCTGTACGTATTCGCTGACCCGGGGATGAAGTTGCGTCAGATCACCGACAGGCATAATCTGTAAGGCTGCGCTGGATCGGTACGGCGGCACTGATTCCGTGTAGCAGCGCCGGCGAGGACGAAGGGTGCGTCCCACCGTCAGCACAACAGACCTCGTGCTGCACTCCAGCAATGATTGTCGGCGCCGCCGACTCGTGATACTTCAAGGAAAACTGTGTCTTCTGACGTGAAAGAAAAGCGAATCAGCACATTCGCGTCGATCCTGCGCGTCTACCCGTACGCGAAACCGGCGATGCCGAGAATCTACCTCGGGATGGCTGCGGCAATGGTCGCTGCGCTTGTTGCGCTCGCAATACCCCAGGTGCTCGGCGCCCTTGTCGACGGTCCGCTGAAGGCTGGCGACTCCGGAGAAATTTGGGGACCCGTTCTCCTTGTGCTTGGCCTCGGCGTGCTCGAAGCGATCATGATCTGGTTCCGGCGCTGGTTCGTGCTGCAGCCGGGCACTCACATTGAGGCTCGGATGCGCAATGGCCTGTACAACCAGCTGCAGGACCTTCCGGTGAACTTCCACGACCGCTGGCCGAGCGGGCAATTACTTTCGCGCGCGATAAGCGACCTCAACCTGATCCGCCGCTGGTTCTCCTTCGGTCTCGTGCTGTTCGTCGTCAACACGATCACCATTCTGGTCGGCATCGGGGTGCTGGTGAGCATCAACTGGATGTTGGGCGCTCTCTTCCTCGTGCTCTCGATTCCGCTGTGGATTTACGGGTACCTGTTCGAGAATAAGTACTCGGTTGTCGCTCGCCGCAGCCAGGACCAGGCTGGCGACCTTGCAACGACCGTCGAAGAGTCAGTTCACGGTATCCGGGTACTGAAAGCGTTTGGCCGCGGCAAGTACGCGCTCAAAAACTTCGAGTCCCAGGCCGAACTTTTGCGGGGTACGGAGATTGAGAAAGCGAAGGCGATCGCCGGGATCTGGTTGTGGCTTCTGCTCGTTCCCGACGTTACCTTCGCGCTCTGTCTGTTCGGCGGGGTGTGGCTCGCTGCCGCGGGCCAGTTGAGCGTTGGGGGCCTTGTGGCGTTCTTCGCGACCGCAACGGTTCTTCGCTTCCCGGTGGAGTCGATTGGGTTCCTGCTGTCAATGACTTTCGATACGCGCACGGCCGCAGACCGGTTCTTCGAGGTTGTCGACACTGTGAACACGATCGTTGACCCCGACGCGCCGTCGACCATCACGCATCCTGAAGGCCGACTCGCCTTCCACGACGTGCACTTCCGTTACGCGGACTCGCCCGATCGGTTCCCGGACCTCCTGAACGGTATCGACCTTGAGCTCGAACCGGGGGAGACCATGGCGCTGGTCGGGCTCACCGGAAGCGGCAAGTCAACAGTCACCGCCCTCACCAC
>JBDSZO010000057.1:0-3038 GCA_039925105.1 Terrimesophilobacter sp.
GCGCCGCGCAGCCAACCCTGCGCCCGCAAGCGCAAACGTGGTCGCGAGATCGAGAAGTTGGGTTGCTGAAGTCATTGTGGCAAGTGCGAGATTCGAACTCACGAAGTCTGAGACGTCTGATTTACAGTCAGATCCCTTTGGCCGCTTGGGTAACTTGCCGTGGTGCTCCGGCCACATGTATTCATCTGACCGGAGACAGAAATCAAGAATACCGTGCCGGAGCGCGTAACAAAGCCACTCGCCCACTGCAGCGCCACGTGTCGCAGATAAGATCAGCCAGAACGCAATCCACGGCGGGAAGAGACGGAGCCAGAAGTGCCTGGAATCATCGACGTCGCCGAATTTGCCGGCGTCTCAACAGCGACCGTGTCGCGCGCCCTGAGCGGCAACGGTCACGTCTCCGCCAGCACCCGTGAGCGTGTGATTGCCGCAGCCAAAGAACTCGGATATGTGGTGAGCTTTCCGGCATCGAGTCTCGCAACCGGACAGACCAGAAACGTCGGAATCGTCGTTCCCGCCCTGAACCAATGGTTCTTCAGCTCCGTCCTGCAGGGCGCCGAAAGCGCGCTACTCGCCAACGGATACGACCTCACCCTGTACAACATTGGCGGTGGCACCGACGAACGAAAAAGCGTGTTCGAACACTTTCTGCTGCGCAAACGCGTCGACGCGGTTATCGCCGTCGCGTTGGAACTGACCGCCGCGGAAACCACACGGTTGCTTGAGTTAAATAAACCCATCGTCGGCGTCGGTGGACCACTCACCGGAGTGCGCACCCTCAGCATCGACAACATTGCCGTGGCACGCCTCGCCACCGAACACCTGCTCTCCCTCGGACACACCGCCATCGCCCACATCGGCGGCAACACCGACCTCGAGCGCGACTTCCAACTACCGACCACACGACGTATCGGGCACGAATCGGCACTGGAAGTTGCCGGCATCCCCCTCGATCCGGAACTGTTCCAGCCTGCAGACTTCACCATGAGCGGCGGCCACCAGGCCGCCAAACAGTTGCTCGGGAACCCACGCAAACGCCCCACCGCAATATTCGCCGACTCCGACGAAATGGCCATCGGCACCATCCTCGCTGCGCGCGACCTTGGGCTTCGGGTTCCGGAAGACCTGTCCGTGATCGGAATCGACGACCACGAACTGTCCGAATTTTTCGGACTCACCACCGTCGCCCAGTACCCGGAACTTCAAGGCCAGCTTGCGGTCGAAATCCTGATGGATCAACTACGCCCGGGCCAACGAGCAAACGGAACGCTCAACACCTCACTGCCCTACGACCTGGTGGTGCGCTCCAGCACCGCCCGGGCCAACACGCACCGCCCGTGAAACCTGCACCTCGACCTCACGCACAGTGACGGTCACTGCCCGGCCGCATCCCCCGCGTACCGGTTCGCCGCCGTCGCCACCGACTGCACATAGAAATCGGACGAATTGTAGGCACCAACCCCGGCGCGCCAACCCGAGCGACTCACCATGTCACCACTCGCGCGGCACAGGTAGTTCGCCGTCGCGAGCACAGCATCGTCAATGTTCTGCGGATCCTCAACGCCATCAGCACCACCATCGACGTGCCAGTTTCGCCAGGTCTGGGGAATCAACTGCATCGGCCCGACCGCGCGATCGAATTTGGCGTCACCGTCGATGGCACCCTTATCCGAGTCCGGGATGTTCGCGGACGACGAACCGTCGAGCGAAATCCCGAAGATCGGCGGAGTCACCGTACCGTCCTCACCAACCATCGAACCCCCGTGGCGGCCATGATCGCTTTCGATGAGCCCAATCGCCGCGAGAGTAGTCCACCCAAGATTGCAGCTGGGCATGGTCCGCGCCTTGGCGATCGCAACACCCGCGTACGCAGCCAGAGCGCGGGAAGGGATCCCGGAAGCAGAGGCGACCCGCCCAACCCACGCAGCATCCGCAAGCCCAGCAACACCCAAGCCTGTCGGCTCAACGGCTTCCGGGGGTGACGGCGCAGGCAGTGCATAGTCCGGGCCCGGGACTGGCGAACCGGTTGGCGCACCCGCGCCACGCACATCCGCGCGCAACGCGAGAAGAACAGCGAACACCACAATCGCCACCACAACAAAAGTGCCCAGCCCGACGAGGAGCCAACGTGTTCGAGACCGCATGAGGGCTATCCCATCATGTTCAGGCTGGAGAACGTCACGATTCGACCTAACATGGGCGCATGGCAGATTCAACATTCGACATAGTCAGCAAAG
Organism: Terrimesophilobacter sp.; assembly: GCA_039925105.1. GTDB lineage: Bacteria > Actinomycetota > Actinomycetes > Actinomycetales > Microbacteriaceae > Terrimesophilobacter. Next base: position 2,238 of record JBDSZO010000057.1, read on the forward strand.
TCGACAAGATGGAACTCGACAACGCGCTGCACCAGGCCCAAAAAGAAATCTCCCAACGCTACGACTTCAAAAATGTCGGCGCCGAGATTGATTTCAGCGGCGAAAAAATACTGATGAAAGCAAACTCCGAAGAACGCGTGAAAGCCGTCCTCGAAGTCTTCGAAAGCAAACTCATCAAACGCGGTATCTCCCTGCGCAGCCTCGATGCCGGCGAGCCATACGCCTCAGGCAAGGAATACCGCATCGAGGCAGCCGTCAAACAGGGGATCGCCCAAGACGACGCCAAGAAGATCGGCAAAATGATCCGCGACGACGCACCCAAAAGCGTCAAGTCGCAGATTCAGGGCGACGAACTTCGAGTCAGCTCCAAAAGCCGAGACGACCTTCAGGCAACCATGGCACTGTTGAAAGCCGCGAAACTGGATGTCGACCTGCAGTTTGTGAACTTCCGCTAGCCCCCATGTAAGGACAACGATCGGAGCACGGTGGACCAGACGCTCACCCTCTGGATTGTCGGCATTCTGGTCGCCATCGACTTCATTATTCGTGTCGTCTCCATCATCGCCATCCCCCGCAACAGGCGACCGCAAACGGCGATGGCCTGGTTGTTGGCGATCTTCTTCATCCCCTACTTCGGAATATTGCTGTTCCTGCTCCTCGGCAGTCGCCACCTGCCGAAAAGCCGCCGAGACAAGCAGGAAGAGATCAACGAGTACATTCGGGAAGCCACAGAAGGCGTTGAACTGCTCACCAACGAGCCAGAGTGGCCAGGATGGCTTGAACCGATCGCAACCCTCAACC